>JBKJRG010000835.1:0-7318 GCA_046594805.1 Opitutaceae bacterium
CGCTTTTGTCATCATCCCCGTCGACGCCAGCGAACCGTTCGGCGCCAACACGCTCACCGTCGCCGGAACCACCCTGGTGAGCGCGGCGGCTCCGAAAACGGAGCTGCGCCTGCGGGAGGCAGGGATCCCAACCCGCGCCGTGGAGATTTCGGAATTCGAAAAGGCGGAAGGCGGGCTGACGTGCCTGAGCCTGCTCGTGGAGCAGGACTAGGGAACGCCGGCCACGCCCCAGCTCAGTTCCGGTCGGCCGCTGCCAGGCGGCGCAACTGGTAGTCGGCATGCGCGCCATAGGCGGCGACGCCGGCGACCATCTCGTTGACCAGTCCCCGCAGTTCGCGGCTCATGAACGGCTGCGCCAGCGTGCGCGTGCCGCCGAGCGTGGCCGCCAGCCGGAGGTAACCGGTGGAATGCGGCGCACCGGAAATCGCGATCACTTCCATCACCGGAAATTCGCGGCGGAGCGCTTCAATCGTCTCGGCCCCGTGGCGGCTGGGCGCCGCGAGATCGGTCACCACCAAATCGGCCGGGACCATCCGGAGCAGCGCCGCCGCGAGATGAACATTGGCGGTCTCGCGGACGCTGTGCCCAGCGCGGGAAAGAATTCCGACCACAAAACCGCGGAGTTCAGGATTGGGATCGATGACGAGGATGGAGCGCATGGCGGTGGAGCGAATGGGTGATGAATGAGCGTTCAGAACAGCCTTACTTTGGCCGAAACCGCGGCGCGCGTCTGTCGGCGTACGGTCAAAATCGGGCGTCAGTGTTTCGCCTACAAAGCCGGGATCGAAAACACTTCCGACCGAGTAGCGCAGGCGTCCCGCCTGCTCCGAAGTGGCTGCGGCATCCTGCCGCAGTTCGGCCGAAAAAACAGGCAAGGCGGGCTCACGCGAAGACGCGAAGGCGCGAAAGGATCCGGGGCCTTGTCAGGCAGCCGTGCGCTTTTCCTGGTTTCCTGGCTTCTGAATTAATCCGGGTCTGAGACCTCAGCCCGGGCTTTGGACATTCTGCCCAAGGCAGAAGCCGGCAGGATGCCGGCGCTACTCAAATCTGCGGCAGGATGCCGCAGCCACTTTGGTTGACAATCCGCCAGCCCAGGCGCGACGTTCGCCCCACCTCCGCGATGAACGTCCACGGCCGCCCAACCCGCACGATCTGGCCGTCCACGGATGGCACGGCGGTGGAGATTATCGACCAGACGCGGCTGCCGCACGCGTTCTTCACCGCCCGGCTGACGACCCTCGAGGAAGCGGCGCACGCGATTCGCACGATGCGGGTCCGCGGCGCACCGTTGATCGGTGCGACGGCCGCGTGGGGCATGTGGCTCGCGTTGCGCGCCGATGGTTCCGACGCCGCACTCACCCGGGCGCACGCCACGCTGCTCGCGACCCGGCCCACGGCCGTGAATCTCCGTTGGGCGCTCGACCGCGTGCGCGGGCATGTTTCGCCGCTCGCGCCGGCCGCGCGGGTGGATGCCGCCCGTCGCCTCGCGATCGAGATCTGCGACGAAGATGTGGCGCTCAACCGCGGCATCGCTTCCGCCGGACTCCCGTTGATCCAGGCCATTGCGGCCCGCAAGAAACCCGGCGAGCGCGTCAACCTCCTCACCCATTGCAACGCCGGCTGGCTGGCGACGGTCGATGTCGGCACGGCCACGGCCCCGATCTACGCCGCGCACGACTCGGGCATCCCGCTCCATGTCTGGGTTGACGAGACCCGGCCCCGCAACCAGGGCGCCAGCCTCACCGCGTGGGAGCTGCTCAATCACGGCGTGCCGCACACCGTCATCGCCGACAACGCCGGCGGCCACCTCATGCAGCACGGCCAGGTCGACTTGGTGATCGTCGGGACGGATCGCACCACGGCAACGGGCGATGTGTGCAACAAAATCGGCACCTATTTGAAGGCCCTGGCCGCGCACGACAATAACGTGCCGTTCTACGTGGCCGTGCCCTCACCGAGCATCGACTGGACGCTCCGCGATGGCCGGCGCGAAATCCCGATTGAGGAGCGTGACCCCTGGGAGGTTTCCCATCTCACCGGCCGGCTTCCGGATGGAAGGATCGCGACCCTCGCGCTGCTGCCGGAAGGCACGGCCGCGGCCAATCCCGCCTTCGACGTCACGCCCGCGCGGCTGGTGACCGGTCTCATCACCGAGCGCGGCATCAGCGCGGCCAACGCCGCCGCGCTCAGGCAACTCTTTCCCGACAAATGAGCCCATTCCCGGACAGTCAGCGCGAGTTGCGCCAGCAAATCATTGCCACCTGCCGCGAGCTCGGCGCGCTGGGGCTCAACCAGGGGACTTCCGGCAACGTGAGCGTGCGCGTGAGCCACAACCCGGCGGACGGGTATCTTCTCACGCCGACCTCCCTCGATTACGCGACGATGCAACCCGCCGACATTGTGCACGTGAACTTGGCGGGCACTTGCACCGGTCCGCGGCGCCCCTCGAGCGAGCTGCCGTTCCACCATGCGATCTTGCGGGAGCGAGCCGACGCGCGCGCGATCATCCACACGCACAGCACCCACGCCACCACCGTGGCCTGCCTGCGGCGCGGGATTCCGGCGATTCACTATCTCGTCGCGCTCTTCGGCGGGTCCGACATCCGCTGCGCGGAGTATGCGACCTTCGGCACGGATGAACTCTCGGCGAACCTGGTGCGCGCCCTCGCCGGCCGGCGGGCCGCGCTGATGGCGAACCACGGTCTCGTGGTGATCGGCGACACGCTCGCCCACGCGCTTTCACTCACGGCGGAGGCGGAACAACTCGCGCGGCTCTACCTCGCGGCCCTCGCAAGCGGAACGCCGCCCGCCCTGCTCAACGACGCGGAAATCGCGCGCGTAGCGGAGCGGTTTCGAAATTACGGCTACCGGCCGGTGGAGTGAACGCGGCGCGTTCACGATCACGGTTTGGAGTTTGGGGTTTGGGGTTTGGAGTTGGGCGGGACGCCTGCGCTACTGCACAAACACCAGTTGCCCGAAGCGTTTGGGGTTATGCGGACTCGGCCGAACCGTTGCAGAATCGGACCAGACACTCAGCCGGCGGTGCGGCTCCGTGCCGTCCCAGCGGTTCAGGTTCGCGGTCCAGGTGGTCCCGGCCACCACGGGGCGACCGCCATTCAGCTCGATAAAATTCCGCAAAGGGATCGCCATCTCCAGCGTCCAGCCCTTGTCGCGGTCGGAGGTGACATTGAGCGTGCCGTCGATCTGCGAGGCGAGCTGAACGCCCTTGAGATCGAACGCCTTCATCAGGACCTGCGGAAAAACATACGCGTAATCGTACAGGATCGCCCGGGCATTGATCTCCAGGCCGACGTAGACGGCGTGCTTTGGATTCGAGTGGATGAAAAGCTCCACCGCGTCGTCCTTGTAGGTGGGGTCATCGCGCTGGTCGTGGTGGGCCACGATGTCGGCGTCCTCGCAATCGAAGGCGACGAAGAGCATCTCGTCGTTCCACAGCAGCCGGACGGTGGTTTTCTGTTTCGCGCCCGTCTGTTCCTCCCACGGGAATTGGAGCGTGACTGGGGCGGCCTCTTTCCAAGCGGTGTCGTCCAGCCGGCCATCAACAATGATTGGCTTCGCGGCGCGTTTGATTTCGTACGAAGGCAGCGGCGAGGAAACGGGGCGCTCCGCCGGCTGGCCAGGGCAACCGATCGCAAGGAGAAGAAAACCGGCTAAGCGTCTCATGATGGGAAAGTGGGGAAAGGCGAAGGCGTTTGCGATTTCGAAACCGTTGGCGCGCAGCCGAGACGGCGGAGCGGAAGGTGTGAGCCTTTCGGCGCAACCACGAAACGCTCACGCGTTCCGCTCCACGCCTCCATCCAGGCCGGCCCGCCCTCCGACGGGCTCTAACGCCGCCAATAATTCCTTTCCAACCGGCCACGAACCGCCTAAAACGTCCCTGCGTCAGGAGACGGGCCGGCCGGGCGCAATAAATCAGGCCCAACCCACCCCCGGTTCGCTCTTGAACCCCAATCAGGGGTTCCCTCGAACGAGAATTCAGCCCCACCCATGAAATCCACCCTACGATTCCTGCTCGTTGCGACCGCGCTCTGCGCCAGCCCGTCCGCTTGGAGCGCCCACGAAGCGAAGTCCGGCACCATGAACGCGCACGCGATCCACCGCCCCGCTGATATCAAGTGGCAGGATGGACCGCCCTCCTTGCCGCCGGGAGCAAAATTCGCCGTCCTGGAAGGCGATCCCGCGAAGGAGGGTCCGTTCACGATGCGCCTGCGGGTGCCGGATGGATACAAGATTCCGCCGCATGTTCATCCCGGGGTCGAGCACGTCACGGTGATCAGCGGCTCGTTCAACTTCGGCATGGGCGATAAATTCGACGCCAAGGCGACGCAGGAGTTTCCCGCCGGCACGTTCGGCTACTGGCCCCCGGGCATGAAGCACTTCGTCTGGGTGAAAGGCGAAACGATCGTGCAGCTCCACGGCATCGGCCCCTGGAAGGTCGAGTACGTCAACCCGGCCGACGATCCGCGCAACAAAGCAAAGAAGTAAAGTTGCGCCAGAGCCACAACCTAGCGCAGAAAGTTGCCGGTCAGCGGAGCGACGGTCGCGCGCTCCGCGGCGCTCTGGAGTTCAAGCCATCGGGAGAGCACCCAGCCGGTGCTCGCACCGGCGGCCTGGAGCGCTTCGTCGTAATGGAAATCCAAGTTTCCCGACGTCGTAATCGTCCTGGCCACATAATAACCCACCAGCATTCCGCTGCCGCTGCCCCCTGAGACTGTCAGCGGTGCGTACGGTGCGTAGAGGCAGACCATGAACTGGCTCGTGTTGCTCAGGTTGCACGTGGCGGTCGTCGAGGTATGGATACGCAAGGCTCCCGCCCAGGCGTAATTCGTGAGATCGGCGCTCCTCGAGAGATTCACCGGTCCATCCATATAGATGAAGCATGTGCTGCTGGCCGGCACCGACAGGCCAGGCCCCAGGCCGGTGTTTGTGCCCACCAAGGTGACGTTGGACCCGGCCGTGATGGCGACGCTGCCAATGGTGGTGCTGCTGCAAAAATAGTAGTATCGGCCATCGGCGGCCGGCAAATGCTCGGCGACCGGCAGCATCGCCGGAATGGCGGAGCCCACATTGTAGCTCTGGCTCACAGTGGCGGGCGTCGGAAAAACGGGCATGGGGTAGGCCGCCGCATAATTGGTGGTGATGGTCCCGGTGACTGTGCCCGTGGCGGGCGACGTCACGCCCGAACCCAGATACGCGTTCCCATAAACTTTGCCCGCGCCGATGCTGAGGCCCCCGGACAGCACAACCGCCGCCGTCTGTGAGCGGGCAATGGCGCTGGAATAAGCCAGCCACGGACCGGTGGGGCTGCGGGTCGGGTTCGAATCGAAACTATCGGCGAAACTTTGGCTCTTCAGCGCCACTCCGTCGATTCCGACCAGAGCCAAGGGGGAACTGCCGCTGCGACTCAGCCCCACCTGCAGGGTCTTCACCATCGGGGCGCCGCCATCGAACGGGGTGCTGGCGACCTGGGACAGGACCACGGGCGCGGCATTGCTGCCGTCGTAGCCCGTCACGTGAACTTTGACGATGCCGATGGCGTTCTGGTCACGATTAAAGGGTGGCAGGGTGCGCATCGCATTGCTCCCGGAGAGCGTCCATTCCGACCAGGCCGTGGCGGCCGGCGTGCCGGCGGCCATCTGATTGAAGCAATAGATCGCCTCCTCCAGCCCGGCTTCGGCCAGATTGGTGGCGTCCTGCGCAAAAAAGCTGCGGTGGCCGAGCTTGAGCGAGGTCCGCCCCAAATCGAGATAGCTGACCAGCACGAGCGAGATGCCCGCGGCAAACAACAACGCCACGAGCAGGAGGCTGCCGCGCTCGCTGGAAAACGGGGAATGTGCCTTGCACCGGGTTGACGTGAGGGACGGCATCAGGAGACCGGTTGGTTCCGCAGGAGGAATGAGGCCGACACCGCGGTTGCCGTGGTCGCCGCCGTCCGATCGGTCCGGCGACTTACGTTCAGGATGATCTGAACCCGCTTGGTTAATGCGTCCGCGGTCGCGGCGTTGCCGTCACGATCAAAGCGGGCAAACGTCAACCCGGCGCTGCCGTCGGCCAGCGGCGGAATCCCCCGCACCAGAAAAATCCGGCCGGCCGTCACCGTGCTATCCGCACCGGGCACCCGGAAAAGACTCTGGGTGGCGCTGGTCCACGCGTACGTCACCTGCGTGGTCGTGCCACTGGCGTTCGGCAGGGTAATCGTAAGGTCACTGGCGCTGTTCCACTTGATCGCCCTCGCGCTTTTGAGGTCATTGCCCAGTTGCTCGACACCCGAGCGCACCTGCGAGCTCATCTCGGCATATTGCGTAATCCGGACCCCGCTCCGCATCAGCTGCAGGCTGGCGGCGAGCACCCCGGCCAGGACCAGCCCGCTCAGCAGCGAGGCGGTCATGACCTCAATCAGCGTGAATCCGCGGGCCGCGCGCGTGAGGTCAGAACTAGGGTTTGCCATAGAAATACGAATACAGCCCGTTCTTCCCATAATAGGTCGTGTAGCTGCGGGCAATGGTCCGGCCATCGTAGCTGCGCCAGCGCACCGTCAGCGTCAGCTGCACCATCTGGCCGGAGCGCTGCGGCAGTGAGGTCAGCGAGCGGGAAAGCGTAAAACGGCCGGCGATGGCGGGATTGCGGGCGAAACTCGCATCCAGCACGGGTTGATAGGCGGCATCGCTGACCTGGGCCCAGGTAAAAAGCCGTTCCTTCTCGATTTCGCACTGCATGATGTTGCCCGCGATCTCGAGATTGCGCGCCGTGTCGAGGCTCAGAAAGGCCCGCTGCATCGCCGTGAGCGAGGTGGTGATGATCAGCGCCAGCACGACCACCGCCATCGCCACCTCGGCGATCGTCATGGCCCTGCAGTTCCCGCCCCGAATTCGCGGCGGGCCCGGCGGCGCGGCGGCAATGCTCGGCGGGCGCAAAGGAGGTTTTGAGCGATCGCTCACACCCACGGGCGGGGCGCCATACCTTTCTACATAAGTCGCCGCGTAATGTCCCAGAACATGGGCGAGACGCCCTTGCCACTTCAAACCCACGGGCGGGACGCCCGTGCCACGTGGCATGGGCGTCCCGCCCATGTTCTGGGTGCCTCGGGCGTCCCGTCCGGGGACGATTTGTGTAGAAAGGTAGGGCGTCCCGCCCATGTATTCCAAACCGGCGTCGTTCAAAGAGCCACAGCGTCTACGACACGGAAGCGAACCACCCTTTGGTGAGCGGCTGGTTGGATGTTTTTTCATTCGCGCCGATTCGCGTGGTTTTGCGGGCTAATGAATAGTTGGCTAAGGGACCCGCCGGTAGGTCTCGC
>JBKJRG010000895.1:0-5651 GCA_046594805.1 Opitutaceae bacterium
TTCCTGATTCACGGCGGCGCGATCAAGTCGATGAAGATGTTCTCGGTCCTCCAGAGCACGACGTTCGACTTCCTGAAATTCGCCAAGCCCGCGTTCATCGCCTCCTGGCTCGTCGTCCTGATCGGCTTGGGTGTCGTCTTCGCCAAAGGCCGCGCCATCTACGGCAAAGACTTTGTCGGCGGCGACGAGCTGACGCTGAATTACACCACGAAAATCAGCACGGCGGACTTAGCGCGGGTAGCCACGCAAGGCGGTTTCAAGGACGCGAGCTTCGCCTACCAGACGCAAGTCGGCACCGGCACCGAGGTGCTGAAGGCCTCAACGCCCTTCGATCAGTCCAAGCCGCTCTTGAACAAACTGCAGCAACAATTCCCCAACGCGAAATTCGAGCTGGCAGGCGAGAACCGCATCGGACCGTCGGTCGGCAAGGAAATCCAATGGAACGCGGCTTGGTCCGTCTTCTGGGCGCTGGTGATGATCCTCATCTACGTCGCCTTCCGGTTCGAGATGGGCTACGGCGTCGGTGCGGTCGTCTCGACCGTCCACGACTTGCTGATCACCGTGGGCATCTTCGTGCTCTTCAATCGACAGTTCAACGCGTCGATGGTCGCCGCCATCCTGCTGATCATCGGTTACTCGATCAACGACACCATCGTCGTGTTCGACCGCATCCGCGAGGAGTTGAAGCTCAACCCGACCGGTACGCTGCGCGACATCATCAACCGTTCGCTCAACTTGACGCTCTCCCGCACGATCATCACCGGCGGCACGACGCTGCTCACGGCGGTCACGCTGCTCGTGACCACGAGCGGCGACGTGAACGACATCGCATTCACGCTGCTGATTGGCGTGCTGACGGGCACCTTCTCCTCGCTCTTCATCGCCAGCCCGGTGTTTTACTGGTGGCACAAAGGCGATCGGAAGCACGTCGAGGCGCACCACGACATCGCGCCGAAGTACGAGTGGCAGGGTACCAGCAAGGCGGCGGAGTAAACTATCGGGGTGGGGCTGGCTCTCCGAGCCGGCCTGGGTTGGGCTATCGCAGGTTGGAACCCAGGCCGGTTCGGAGAACCAGCCCCACCTGGGATTCCACCATGCGCTGGACCCACACGCCGCTCGGGGCGGACGAAGTCGAGGTGCTGAGCAAGCACGCCGGCGTCAGCCGCGTGCTGGCCGAGCTGCTGCTGCGCGTGGGACTGCGGGACGGAAGCGCCGCGGCGGCTTTCCTGCAGCCGGCGCTGGCGGGGCTCAACGATCCGTTCCTCCTGCGTAATCTCGAGGCCGCCGCCACCCGGCTGCGGCAGGCGATCGCGCAGCGGGAACAGGTGGTCGTGCTGGGCGACTACGACGTCGACGGCGTGAGCAGCACCGCCCTGCTGGTCATGGTGCTGCGCCGTTTCGGACTGAACCCGCGCTTCGTGGTGCCGCGGCGCTCTGAAGACGGTTATGGGCTGTCGCGCAGTGCCATCGATCGCGCGCTCGAGGCCGGGAAACCTCACCTGTTTATTGCGCTCGACTGCGGCACAAACTCGCACGCCGAGATGGCCTATCTCCGCGAGCAAGGGATCGATGTCATGGTGGTTGACCACCATCGCTCCCGCGAAGGCGTGGTGGATCAGGGAATCCTCGTGAATCCGCACGTGCACACCGGCGAGGCGGACAGCGACCAGGCGTGGCGGCACCTGTGCACCGTCGGGCTGGTTTTCAAATTGTGCCACGGACTGCTCAAGCAGTTGCGACTCGAGAATCATCCCGTTGCGTTTCGGATCAAGCTGCGCGATCACCTCGACCTGGTGGCGCTCGGTACCATCGCGGATCTGGTGCCACTCACCGGGGAGAACCGGATTCTGGCGCGGCATGGGTTGCGCATCCTCGAGCAGACCCAGCGGCCGGGATTACGGGCGTTGATGGACGTGGCCGGGGTCAAGCCGCTGCAAGGCATCTCGCCGACGGATATTTCATTCCGGCTCGGGCCGCGGATCAACGCGAGTGGACGACTGGCCGATGCCGCGCTTTCGGTCGAGCTATTGCTCAGCGACGACGTGGCCTTTTGCGTGGAAACCGCCCGGCAGCTCGACGTGTTCAACCGCGAGCGCCAGGAAATCGAGCGCGCGATCACGGAAGAGGCGGAACGATTGATCGAGTCGCAGTTTGCGACCCATGCGGGGATCGTGCTCTTCGCCGACACCTGGCATCCCGGCGTCGTCGGCATCGTGGCCGGGCGGGTGACGCGGAAATACAACCGGCCCTGCGTGGTGCTCGGCAACGAGGGCGAGTTCGCAAAGGGTTCCGGCCGCAGCGTGGACGGGATCAACCTGGTGGAGATACTCGGCACCTGTTGCGAGCACCTGACGAGTTGGGGCGGACATCCGATGGCAGTGGGCGTCGCGCTCCAGAAGGTGCACCTCGACACGTTCCGGGCGCGCTTCTCCGAGGCGGTGCGCGCCCACGTGGGCGGGGATATTGCCGAGGCCCGGCTGACCCTGGCGTCATGGCTGACGCCGGAGCAAATCAACGAGCGGCTGATGGACGAGCTCGATGCCCTGCATCCGTTTGGCCAGGGCAATCCGGAGCCGATTTTCGGGGTGCGCGGCGTGGTGCTGCGGACGCCGCCGGACATTTTCAAGGAGCAGCATTTTCGCTTTCATTTCGAGGACGGCCGCGGCCGCCGGCTGCACGGGGTCGCGTGGAAGCTGGCACATCGCCTGCCCCCGCTCGGGACGCCGCTGGATCTCGCGGTCGAATTGAAATGGAATCACTTCAACGGCCGCCGGCTGCTGCAGCTCGGGCTGATCGACTGGCGGACGTCGGCGGGGGCGTGATTCCGGCTGCGGCGTACCGCCGTGGGAGCGTCACGCGGGTGTTACTTCGCAAGATGACGGGGAACCCACGCCTGCCCGGCAGGATCAATGGTAGTCCGGTGAATGCAGGTCGTGCGCGTGCAGCCACATGGGTCGGGAAGAAACAACAACATGCAGACTTCGTCGTGGCGCTGGCAAACGTGGATGAACCGGCAGGCGCGCCCGGACGTCCGCGCGAGCGAGCCGCCGCTCCGGGCCGATTTGTTCAGCGTCGAACAGCTGGCGCGTCACGCGCTCTCGCTGGCGGCGACTCACCAGACGGTGATTCGGCGCGGGGTGAACCGGCTGCTGGACCGGCTGGACGAAAACGAGCGCGCCCTGCGGGCCTTTAATCTCGCGACCGTCGGCGTCAGCCCTTCCCGCCAGGTCACTCCGGCCGCGGAATGGCTCCTCGATAACTTTTACCTGATCGAGGAGCAGGTGCAGATGGCGCGGCGCCATCTCCCGCGGAATTATAGCCGGGAATTGCCGCGACTCCTCAATGGGCAGTCAGCCGGTCTGCCCCGGGTGTACGACATCGTCCTCGAACTGATTTCGCACGTGGATGCGCAGATTGACCCGGCGCCGCTCACGGCCTTTGTGGCCGCGTATCAACGGGTGCAGTCGCTCAAGCTGGGCGAACTGTGGGCCATTCCGATCATGCTGCGGCTCGGGCTGATTGAGAATCTCCAGCGCATCACCCGCCGGCTCGCCTTTGCCCGGCTCGACCGCGATCTGGCCGATTTGTGGGTGGAGCGGCTGCAAAACAAAGCGGAGACCCATCCCGCCCACCTCGTGGTCGTCGTGGCCGAGATGGCGCAGTCCGAGCCGCCCCTCACCAGCGCGTTCGTGGCGGAATTCTGCGAGCGGCTTTCCCGGCAGAGCCCGGCGCTGCATCTGGGTCGGGGCTGGCTCGAACAGCGCCTCACCGAACATGGGCTCTCGATTGAGCAGCTGGTGCATCAGGAAAATCAAAGCCAGGCCGCGGATCAGGTCTCGGTCAGCCACAGCATTGCCAGCCTGCGTTTCCTGAGCGCGATGGACTGGAAGGAGTTTGTCGAAACGTTGAGTCTCGTCGATGAGACGCTCCGGCAGGACCCGGCGGACGTTTTCAGCGACATGGATTTCGCGACGCGCGATTCCTACCGCCACGTCGTGGAGTCGCTGGCGCGGCACAGCGGGGTGGCGGAGGCGGACGTGGCGCGCCGCGCGATCGAGCTGGCGGCCGGGGGCGCTGCCGAATCCGGGCACTCTCACCGGATGGCTCATGTCGGTTATTACCTGATCGACGAAGGCCGGCCGCGGTTGGAGCGCGCGCTGAAGGTGAGATGGCCCTGGCGTGCCACGATCGAACGGGGCATGCAGCGATTCCCGATGGCGTTCTACGTGGGCGGGATCGCGTTGCTCACCACCCTGGCCACGGTTGGTTTCTGGCAGCAAGCCCGGGGTTTCGACGTGCACGGATGGAAGCTGGCGGTCCTCACGATCCTTTTCCTGATCAGCGCCAGCCAGCTCGCGGTGACGCTGCTGAACTGGGTCACGACGATGCTGGCGACGCCGCGACTGCTGCCGCGATTGGACTTCGAGTCTGGCATTCCTTCGGATTGTCGCACCTTCGTGGTGGTTCCCACGCTGCTCAGCTCATTGGACGGGGTCGATGGGCTCCTCGAGACCCTGGAGATTCATCATCTCGCGAATCGCGATCCGTCCCTCCATTTCGCCTTGTTGACGGATTATCGCGACGCCGACGCGGAGACGATGCCCGGGGACGCTGCGCTGCTGGAGCGGGCACGCGCCGGGATCGAGGCCTTGAACGCCAAATATTCCGCGGCGGATGAGGATCGGTTTTTCCTTTGCCATCGTCCGCGGCGCTGGAACGCCGGGGAGGGCCGCTGGATGGGCTACGAACGCAAGCGGGGAAAACTCGCGGAGTTCAACGCCCTCCTGCGTGGCGGGCCGCGGGAGTGTTTCAGCGCCATCATCGGCCGGACGGACGTTTTGTCGGCAATCAAATACGTCATCACCCTCGATACCGACACCCAGCTCCCCCGCGACGCCGCCCGCGAGCTCGTGGCGACGATGGCCCACCCGCTGAACCGGCCGGAATTTGATCCGGTGCGCGGGATCGTGACCTGCGGTTACAGCATCCTGCAGCCGCGCGTCGGCGTGAGCCTGGCCACGGCCGGGCGATCCTGGTTTGTCCGGTTATATGGCGGCGATGCCGGTATCGATCCGTACACGCGGGCAGTCTCCGATGTGTATCAGGATCTTTTTCACGAAGGTTCCTTCATCGGCAAAGGCATCTATGACGTCGACGCCTTCGAGCGCGCCCTCGCCGGCCGCTTCCCGGAGAACACGGTGCTGAGCCACGACTTGCTGGAGGCGGTTCATGCCCGTTCCGCGCTGGTGAGCGACTTGGAGGTCTACGAGGAGTACCCCTCGCGCTACAATGTGGACATCGGGCGCCGCCACCGCTGGATCCGCGGCGACTGGCAGATCACCCAATGGCTGCTCCCGCACGTGCCTGGACCAGGGCCCCGGCGGATCGCGAATCCGCTCTCCGGCCTATCACGCTGGAAGATTTTCGACAACCTCCGGCGCAGCCTCGTCCCGGTGGCGCTGGTGCTGCTGTTGACGGGGTGCTGGCTGGTGGCGCCGGAATTGGCGGGCGTGGGCACTTTCCTGGCGCTCCTGATTATCATCCTGCCAGGTGTGCTGCCTGTCGTGGGCGAGGTGGTGCACAAGCCCTCCGACCTGCCGTGGTCCCTTCACCTCCGGAATACCGCGGGCTCCTTTGGTCGCCAGCTCGGG
>JBKJRG010000028.1:0-2898 GCA_046594805.1 Opitutaceae bacterium
GCGACGCTGACCTATACGGCGACGACCGCGACACGGCTTTATGGCGCGGGCAATCCCACCTTCGGCGGAACGGTGAGCGGCTTCGTCAATAACGAGACTCAACTTGGCGCGACGACCGGTACGCTGGCCTTCGGGAGCACGGCGACCGTGGCGAGCAACGTCGGCAACTATGCGATCAATGGTTCCGGTCTCACGGCTAACAACGGCAACTACCTCTTCACGCAGGCCGCAGGGAATGCAACCGCGCTGACGATCAATCCCGCGACGCTGACCTACACGGCGACTCCCGCGAGCCGTTACGTGGGCGTGGCTAATCCCACTTTCAGCGGCACGGTGAGTGGATTCGCGAACGGCGAGTCGCAGTTGACGGCGACGACGGGCACCTCGAGTTTTGCGACGCCGGCGACAGTGGCGAGCCCCGCGGGGAGTTACGCGATCAACGGTTCCGGACTCACGGCCAACAACGGCAATTACCTCTTCGTCCAGGCGGCGAGCAACGCCACCGCGTTTACCATTGGGACGCAGGTGCCGCTGACCATCACCGCCGATGGCAAGAGCAAGACCTACGGCGCGGCACTGCCCACCTTCACTGCGACCTACTCCGGCTTCGTCAATGGCGACACCGCTTCCAGCGTGACCGGCCTGCAATTCGCCACGACGGCGACGGTGAGCAGTAATGTCGGCAGCTACACAATCACGCCGTTCGGCGCGACGGCGCCGGCTTCCTATCTCCTCGGCTATGTCCCCGGTACGCTCACCATCAACCCGGCTGCCCTGACCCTTATGGCGAACAATGCCACGCGAGTTTACGGCGCGGCAAATCCCGCCTTCGGCGCGACCTACACCGGCTTCGTTAATGGAGACACCTCCTCCGGCGTCACTGGGCTGCAATTCAACACGCCCGCTACGCCCGCATCGAATGTCGGCAGCTACGCCATCACGCCGTCCGGCGCCTCCGCCGCGAACTACACCATCACCCCGGTGCCGGGCGTGCTCGGCATCACGCCGGCACCGCTAACGATCACGGCCACGAATGCGAGCCGGACCTACGGCGCTGCGAATCCCGCCTTCGGGGCCGGGTTCAGCGGCTTCGTGAACGGCGAAACGTCTGCCGTCGTGAGTGGCCTCGCTTTCACCACTCCGGCGACCAGCGCGAGCGGCATTGGCAACTATGCCATCCTGCCGGCCGGCGCCACGGCGGCGAACTACGCGCTGACCTTCCTTCCCGGCACGCTCACGATCAACCGGGCGTCGCTCACGCTGACCGCCACGAATGCCACGCGGGAATTCGGCGCACCCAATCCGGCATTCACCGGCACGTTCAGCGGTTTCGTCAACGGTGACACGCCCGCCACCGTGAGTGGCGTGGCCTTCGGCACCCCGGCGACAGCGACGAGCGTAGCCGGCGACTACGCGATCACGCCGTCCGGCGCGACCGCCGCCAATTACACGATCACCTTCGTCAACGGCACGCTGCACGTGAATTCGCCCCGCGTGACCGTCGGCTCCAATCCGGTGCTGGTCGTCGTGATTAATCAGCAGCCCGCGGTGACGTCGGAACACGCGCTGGTCAACCTGGACGGCCGGCTCACGCTCATCTCCGTCAATCCGCCAAACGGCCGTCCGGCTTCGCTCGACGGCGAACTGGCCCGCACGCTGGGCGAGATTACCAATCTCGCGGATTTCACGGGTAGCAGTCCGCTGTCGGGCAGTTTCAACGTGAATCGCGTCACGGGGAACGGCGCCCCCAACCTCGGCAATTTCGAGCTCGTCTCGTCGTCACGGGGCAGCGCCCGCGGCACGGCGCAGATCAACGAGCCGGGACTCTATCGCGAGTCCTCGGTGAACATGGGCGGCTTCAACGTCATTTATCACGAAGCGGTCGCCGATGCCCGCCAGCAAGCGGAGGGGAACACCGCCCTCGGTTCCAGTTATCGCGAATTCACTGAGGACGAGAATCCACAATTGAATCTCGTCCGCGCGCGGGTTGAGCGGAAACCCTCCGGTTCCAATGGCGGCGGTCGCAGCCCGGGAGGTGCCCTGTGATCAACGCTCATTCCTTCGGTGCCTTGCGGGTGACAATCGCGCTGTTCGGCCTGTCCGCTGCGCTGGGTGCGCAAACGTATGAACAGGTGGCACCCAAAACGCTGCGGTCCGCGGAGGCGCCGGCGCTGCCGGCGGTCGCGACGACGGCGGCGGTCGAGGCCGACACCGTGCTCGTGCCGGCGTTGCGTGGCCTCGTGTTTGTGGCCGGGCAGAGCCAGCTCCAGCCGCGCGGCGTGGCGGTGGAGGGTCTGCAGGTTGCGGGCGTCGCGTTGCTGGACACGGCGGAGTTTCGCTCGCTGGCGACGCCCTATCTCGGCCAGCCGCTCAGCCTGGGTGGGCTCAACCGGTTGACGCGCGACACCGTGCTCTATTTCCGCCGGCATGGCCGGCCGGTGGTCGACGTGCTCGTGCCGGAGCAGAACGTTTCCAGCGGCACGGTCCAGCTCCTGGTGGTCGAAGGTCGCCTCGGCAGCGTGCGCGCCGAGGGCAACAAATGGTTCACCGCGGAGCAGGTGCGCTCCTATGTCCGCGGGCGCAGCGGCGAGGTCATCGAGGGCGCGCCGCTCCTGGCCGACATCGCGTGGATCAATCAGAACCCATTCCGGCAGGTCGATCTCGTTTTCACCCGCGGCACGAGTGCCGGCGAAACCGACGTCATCCTCCGGACGATCGACCGTTATCCGCTGCGCGTGTACGCCGGCTACGAGGATTCGGGCAACGCGCTTACCGGTTACGATCGCGTGCTGGCCGGCGCGAACTGGGGCAACGCCTTCGGCCGCGACCAACAGTTGAACTACCAGCTCAGCGCGAGCCCCGATCTCAAGCTGCTGGTTGCGCACTCCGCCAGCTATG
>JBKJRG010000047.1:0-4694 GCA_046594805.1 Opitutaceae bacterium
CCTGGATGTCCCGCATGAGACGATCATCCGCGAAGGCATCATCCGTTCACTAACGATCAAGTATGGTGGCATGGCGATGGAAGAGGCGTTGTTGAGGCACTTCTATTCAGAAAAGAATGCTCAATTACGTTGGGTGCTCGCGAATGCACTCAAGGTTGCGATGCCACTCGGACGTCGAAAGAAGAATCCCGAGATACAAGCCGTTTATGCCTGGGGCAAAAAGCCAAACTCTGAGCGTTCTGCTGCGCCGTAGCGCGCAGCGGGACGCCGGTTGAACAAGCCCGGGACGACGGAGGAAGGTGAACCGCCGCTTATGCGGATTGTATTTGGGCCGGGAGCACGGCGCGGATCCGCGTCAGTGATGAGAAACTCCGACGGAACCGCGGGGCGACCGCTTTTTCCGGCCCAGGATTAACCGTGGAATCAAAGGGGGAGGAGGTGGAGCGGTCGGCGCCGTGGCGCGTATCGTAGTTTTCCTGACACCGGCATGGCTCCGCCGGCCCCGCAGGGGTGAACGCAGCGGCGGAGGCGAGGCGAGGGCGAGTGGAAGCGTAACCACGGGGGCTTTCATCGGTCGCAGCTCGGCGGAGTGCGCGAAATCCGGCGCACGCTCACCAAGGCAAAGGTGCCGCAATGCGGGCAGCGCAAATGCCACGCCGGCTCGTCCACCCTGGTGGCGACGACGATGGGGACGGCCAGCAGGGTCTCAACGATCATCCGGCGCTTTTTCGCCGCCGGATGCATCCAGCCGAAATACCGCACGCGGTGCTGGCCCGGCGGCGGCACGTGTTGCAGGTAGCGCCGCAGGGCTGATCGAAGGGGTCATGACTAGACTCTTGACAAACCCCAGCACAGGCCTGTTTGCGCGACGAAAAACGTCGCTGTCAATATTCAAGTCATGACCCCTTTCACCAATGCTGACCCCTTTCACCAATGCCGGTGAAAGCGCTGTTCGAATCTCGAAGGGGGCGCGACCGTCGACGAATTTCTGGAATGGTTTTCCGGCGCCACCCATGAAGAGTTCGATGCGGTGTTGGAGCATGCGCAACGCAGCCTCGCAGAGGCGTGATTCCCAGCCGTGCGGATTCTTTTCGACCAAGGGACACCGGTTCCACTTCGCCGCGCGTTGGCCAGTCATAACATCGCGGCGGCGTTTGAACGAGCAGACCTGACGGGGTCATGACGCGAATCGTGAATTGACGGTGGCTGAACCGGCCGGCCATCCCCTACATCTCATAGTAGCTCCGGAACCACTCCACGAATCGGCGCAGGCCTTCCTCGAGTGGCACCTTGGGGGCGAACTGGATCGCCGCCTGGACGCGCGTGAGATCGGCGCAGGTTTCCAGCATGTCGCCGGGCTGCGGCGGGAGTAATTCGGTTTTCGCCGCGCGGCCAAGCAGTTGCTCCAGCATTTGGACGAAAAGCACGGTTTCCACCGGCCGATTATGCCCGAGGTTGAAGAGGCGGAGCGGATTCGACGAGCTCACCGCAGGCGGGGCGGGGCGCGCGGCACCCGGTCCAATCCCGGCAGCGAGGGCCACCGCGCTCGGCGGATTGGACAAGCTCACCGTCGCTGGCGGGTAAAGCAGGATTTTCACCACCCCGTCGACGATATCATCCACATAAGTGAAGTCGCGGAGGTTTTTGCCGTGGTTGAAGAGTTTAAGGGTCTGGCCTTCGCAGATGGCACGCGCGAACAGGGTCGGGGCCATATCCGGCCGACCCCAAGGGCCATAGACGGTGAAGAATCTCAGTCCCGTGATGTTCAGCCCGTGGTTGAGGGCGTAACTGTAAGCCATCAGCTCGTTGGCCTTTTTCGTGGCGCCGTAATAGGAAATGGGCTGGTCGGTATTGTCCTCCTCGCGAAACGGAGACTTGGCGCCCGCGCCGTAGACGCTGCTGCTCGAGGCAAACACGAGGTGCTTCGGCGGCGTGAGGCGACACGCCTCGAGGACGCTGGCAAACCCGTCGAGGTTGGCGCGGGTGTAGACCGCCGGTTCCTCCATGCTCCGGCGCACTCCGGGCTGGGCGCCCAGGTGGACGACATAGGCGGGTTTGAAATGGGCGACCAGGGCCGAGAATTTTTCCGCCTCAGCGAAATCCGCCTGCAGGAAACGAAAATCCTCCAGCGGGGCGAGCTGCTCGAGCCGCGCCCGCTTGAGTGCCACGTCGTAATAGTCGCTCAGGTTGTCCACGCCGAGCACTTCGCAGCGCTTCGTTTCAGCGAGGCGCCGCGCCACATGCGATCCGATGAACCCGGCCGCGCCGGTCACGAGGACTTTCATCTGGCGCGTGATACGGCAACGCGTTGCGCGGGGCTAGCTCGAAGTGGCCAGGAAGTGGCACCGGCATCCTGCCGGTGATTTTTCGGGCCGCAAGTCCCGGCAACAATCGAGCAGCCCCGGCGACTTCAGCGCCGTCCAATCTGCGGCTGGAAGCCGCAGCCACTTTCTCCGCTCGGGCCGGCGTTTTCAGCCCAACCCCGCACTGCGCCTGCGCCACCGTAACACTTGCACCCTATCCTATGACAAAATTGTCAGCCGAAATTCGAAAACAGCGCTTGATTGCCGAAAAGCAGAGCCTTTACCTTGCGCCGCTTTTGCCTCCGCATACCGTCACCACATGAAGATCAAAGCCTATCTCAAGCCGCAGTGCGGCTGGTCCAACGGGGTGCGCGCGATCATGCGCAAGTACAGCCTGCCGTTCGAGGACATCGACATCATCAACGACCGCGCGAATTACGCGGAGATGGTGCAGAAGTCCGGGCAGCCCCTGTCGCCCTGCGTGGAGGTCGACGGCGTGATGCTGGCCGATGTCTCCGGCGAGGAGGTCGAAAACTATTTTCTCAGCAACGACCTGGTTAAACCGACGGATACCGCGGCCGGCGCGCCGACCAATGCCGCCTGCTCCGACGAGGAGCACGCGAAAATGGCCACGAAAACGATCCGCTTTTTTTGACCAACGCTGAGAGCTCTCCAGACCTAAATCTCCGGGCCGCTCTCGCCACCACGAGACGGCCCTTTTTTACGCCCTGACCCGGCCCGCCTTGGCCCGCAAATCGCTTCAATTTTCCGACTTCCTCCTCCGTGAACCCCCCGCCGCAACCCGACCCGTCAAGCCGCAGCACTGAAAGTTGGCAGCCGACCGGCATTCCGCTGCGTGGTCCCGGGCTGCCGCCGAAACAGGGCCTCTACGATCCCTGGTTCGAGCACGAGGCCTGTGGCGTCGGCTTCGTGGTGGATATGCATGGCCGGAAGACGCACAAGATTCTGGCCGACGCGCTTCAAGTCCTGCGCAATCTCGACCACCGCGGCGCCTCCGGGGCCGAGATCAACACCGGCGACGGCGCCGGCGTCCTGATCCAGATGCCGCACTCGTTCTTCGTCGAGGCGTGCAAGAGCTCCCGCATCTCGCTCCCCGAGGCCGGCCAGTATGGCGCGGGCCTGATCTTTTTGCCGCGCAACCCGACCGTCCGCCGCAAGGTCGAGGAGAAGTTCGAGCAGGTCGTCCAGGGCGAGGGCCAGGTCTTTCTCGGCTGGCGCACCGTCCCGACCAACAGCGCCTCGCTGGGCGACACCGCCCGTTCCTGCGAGCCGTTCATGCGCCAGGCCTTCATTGGGCGCGGCGCCGGCGTGACCGATGACCTGGCGTTCGAGCGCAAGCTCTACGTCATCCGCAAGCGCGCATATAACGACATTCGCACGTCCACCATTTCGGGCGCCGAATACTGGTACGTCGCCAGCCTCTCGATGCGCACGCTCGTCTACAAGGGCATGCTCACGACCGATCAGGTCGACAATTATTTTCCCGACTTGAAGAGCCCGCAGATGGAGACGGCGCTGGCGCTGGTCCACTCGCGTTTTTCGACCAACACCTTTCCGAGCTGGGAGCGCGCGCACCCGTACCGCTACCTCGCGCACAACGGCGAAATCAACACGCTCCGCGGCAACATCAATTGGATGCACGCCCGCCAGGCGCTCTTCGAGAGCCCGCTCTTCGGCGACGACATCAAGAAGATCCTCCCGATCATCAACCCGAACGGGTCGGACTCCTCGATGTTCGACAATACGCTCGAACTGCTCGTCCTCGCCGGCCGCCCGCTGGCGCACGCGATGATGATGATGATCCCCGAGCCGTGGTCCAACCACGAGTCGATGGACGACGAGCGCCGCGCGTTCTACCAATATCACTCCTGCCTGATGGAGCCGTGGGACGGCCCCGCCTCGATCGGCTTCACCGACGGCAAGCAGATCGGCGCCATCCTCGACCGCAACGGCCTCCGCCCTTCGCGCTACTACGTCACGAAAGACGGCATGGTCATCATGGCTTCCGAGGCCGGCGTCCTCGACATCCCCACGGATCAAATCGTGCAAAAGGGCCGCCTGCAACCCGGCCGCATGTTCCTCGTCGACACCGAACAGGGCCGCATCATCGAGGACGAAGAAATCAAGCGCGACATCTCGCGCGCGCAGCCCTACCGCGAGTGGCTCAACCAGCACCTCGTTCATCTCAGCGATTTGCCCGATGCGCCGACGGTCGAGCAGCCGGATCACGCGACGCTCCTCCAGCGCCAGATCGCGTTTGGCTACACGTTTGAGGACGAGCGTATCATCATCACGCCGATGGCGAAAGACGGCGTCGAGGCGATCGGCTCGATGGGCAACGATGGCGCCCTGGCCGTGCTCTCGAACAAG
>JBKJRG010000124.1:0-5625 GCA_046594805.1 Opitutaceae bacterium
CGGTGCGATGGACCACCACGGCATCGAAGCCGCCCCCCTGCAAAGTGGTGGTCGCCTGGTCCGCTGCGCCGCATTCCACCAACTCCGCATTGGGAAATTTTCGCCGTAGCGTGCGAGTGAGCAACGTCCTCCCATCCGCATTGTGATCAATCACTAAAAACTGTGACATCCGGGGCAGTCCGGAGTGTACGCATGCGTAGTGCAAACCTTTAGCCCCCGGGAAAAATCCCGACCGGAAAATGGGAAATTGGCTTAACCAGTCAGGAACCCGTTCGATGTCGCGGATGGCAGCGAAACCGCCCTGGCCTATTGTTTTCTTGCGTGCATTTTCGACCGCTGAATTTTCACAAAAGAGAACAAAGACCCGAAGGTGTCCGCGCCCTTTGTTTCCTTCGTTGCCTTCTGTAAAATGGATTGAGGTTGGGGGTTTGGTTGCGGCTTCCCCGCTCTGTGAACTCCGCCCGGCGGCCTCACGCCTCCGCCGCCCGCAACTGAATCCAAAAACGGCTCCCCTGCTTGCCCGACGACTCGACGCCCACCGTGCCGCCCATCCGCTCGATCGTCTTGCGGACAATGGCGAGCCCGATGCCCGTCCCGTCGTAGTGCTCCTTTGGATGCACGCGCTCGAACATCCCCCAAATCCGGGACTGGTACTCGGGGCTGATGCCGATGCCATTGTCTTCCACCCAGAGCCGGACCTCCTCGCCCCGACGCTCCGTCCAGAAGTGGACGCGGGGGGTCGTGCCGGGCGCGACGAATTTGATCGCGTTGGCCAGCAGGTTGGAAATGGCCTGCACCAGCAGGGGCTCGTTGCCCCACACGGGCAGCAGCGGCTGGGCCACGGTGACGAGGCCGTTTTCCCGTTCGGCCGGCGCATATTGCTCGATCGTCTCGTCGACCACGCGCTGCAGGGGGACCGCCCCTGACGGCGCATCGCCGCGCGCAATCTTGCTGTAAATCAGCACATCGCGGGTCAACCGATCCATCCGGCCGCCGGCATTGATAATCCGCTGGAGGTAATCCCGGACCTCCGGACCAAACTCGCCGCCGTGGTCCTCCAGGACCACCTGGGCATAGGTCTGGATGGAGCGCAAAGGCGCCCGCAGATCGTGTGACACACTATAGGAAAACTCCTCCATCTGCGCGACGGCTTCCTGGAGCGAGGCCGTGCGCTCCGCCACGAGGCGTTCCAAATCCTTGCGCCGTTCCTCCATCGTCGCCCGCGCCTGCATGAGATCCGTGATGTCCAGCACCGCGCCAATGACCCGCACCACCCGCCCGCCGGAATCGCGCACCGGCTTGGCGCTCGCTTTGACCCAGCGGAGGTTTACGACCCGGTATTCGATGTCATACCGCTCGCGCTCGCCCGCGATGATCTCGCGCAGCGCCTGATGGCGGGCGGCGCGGTCATCGGCGTGACCGAAGGCGATAAAGTCCTCCATGCTGACCGTGGGCCGGGTGGTCCCGAATAATACCTGGCACCGTTCGTCCAGCGTCAGCGTGCCATCCTTCAAATCCAGGTCCCAAGTCCCGAGCGCGGCCGTCTCCAGTGACACCCGCAAACGCGCCTCGTTCGCGCGCAGCCGCTCCTCGGTGCGACCGCGCTCCGCGATCTCCTTCTGCGCGGCCTCATAGAGCCGCGCATTGTCGATCGCGACGGCCGCCTGCGCGGCCACGCCCAGGATGATTCGCTCGGAGCGGGCGGTGAAGATCGCTGGTTCCGGATGCCCGAAGAACAGGCCGCCGAAGACCTCGCCCGAGCGCGACATCACTGGCACCGAGAGAAAACTGCGCACCGGCAAATGGCCGTGCGGCATGCCATGGTGCGGCGGCATCTGGCCGTAGCGCGGATCCTTGAGCACATCGTCGATCCGCACCGGCGGTCCGCCCTCGAAGGTGGGCCGAAAAATCGGCGTGGCCCGCGGATGGCCAAATTTTTCGAAAGCCTCGCGCGGCGCGCCCGAAAGCGTGTAGAGCATCAGCGCCGCCCCGTTCTCGTCGCGCGCCGTGTAAAAGAACGCCCCAAACTTAGCGCCGCTCAGCGCCGTGCCCGCATCCGTCACCCGCTGGAGCAACACCTGCAAATCCAGCTCCGCCCCAATCGCCGTGCCGGTCTTGTTCAGCAGTTCGAGCACCCGCGTCTCTTCCCGCAAGGCATCCTCCGCCCGCTTCACCTGGTCGACATCGGTGTTGGTGCCGAACCACCGCGCGACGTTGCCGGCGGCATCGCGCACCGGATTCACCCGCGTCAGGAACCACCGGAAAACCGCGTCCGCTCCGCGCAGCGGAAACTCCATCTCGAACGGCTCGCCGGTGCGGATCGAGGCCCGCCAGCGTTCCAGCACCCGCGGGAGAATGGCGGGATCGTGCACCGTCTGCCAGCCCCAGCCCTTCATCTGCTCGAGCGTCGTCCCGGTGTAAGTAAACCATTTTTGGTTGTACCAGAAAATGTTCCCGTCCGGCTCCGCCATCCAGGCGAGCTGCGGGATGGAGTCCGCCAGCGCGCGGAGCTCCGCCTCGTTGCGCTGCAAGCCCGCCTCCGCCTGCTTGCGCGCCGTGATG
The DNA here is from genome assembly GCA_046594805.1 of Opitutaceae bacterium. GTDB lineage: Bacteria > Verrucomicrobiota > Verrucomicrobiia > Opitutales > Opitutaceae > ER46. The sequence continues at coordinate 2,563 of JBKJRG010000124.1, forward strand.
TCCTCGATAATCCCCACAAAATGATGCGGCGACCCATGCGCATCCTTCAGGGTGGTGACGGACGTCAGTCCCCACACGATCTTCCCGTCCTTGCGCACGAAACGCTTCTCGTAGGCGTACTCGTTCGTTTCGCCCGCCAGCAGTCGCTTCATCTGCGCCCGCGTCTCCGGCAGATCCTCCGGGAAGGTGATGTCCGCAATGTGGAGTTTGCACAACTCGGCCGCCGAATAACCCAACACCTGGACAAATTTCTCGTTCACCTCCTCGAAGCGCCCGTCGAGCGAGTTCACCGCGATCCCGACGGCGGCCTGCCGCAGGATGGCGCGCATCCTTTCCTCGCTGGCCCGCAGCGCTTCTTCGCTGCGCCGTCGCTCCGTCACGTCATGGAATACCATTACGGCTCCGGTGACCCGCCCCGCCTCGTCGCGAATCGGAGCCGCGCTGTCCTCGATCGCTATCTCGCCCCCGCCGCGGGTCAGGAGCGAAGTGTGGTTGGCGAGACCCACCGTGGCGCCCTCGCGCAACGCTTTCGCGATGGGGGGCTCGACCAGTGCACGGGTGTGCTCGTGGACGATTTGGAAAACATCGTGCAACGTCCGCCCGAGCGCCTCCGCGCTCGTCCACCCGGTCATTTTTTCCGCCACCGGATTGAGAAACGTGACGCAGGAATTGAGATCCGTGGTGATCACCGCGTCGCCAATGCTGGCGAGCGTCACGCGAAACCATTCGCGTTGTTCGCGGAGCTGGGCTGCGGACCGCGCGAGCTCTTCGGACTTTCGCTCCAGCGCCTCTTTGGCCGCGACCAATTCGCGCTCGGCCCGCTGGCGCGCCACCAGGATCGAGGCGGCATTTTGCAGCGCCACCGAGCGCAAATCCTCCTGCTCGTGGTCGTCCCGCGACATCAGCGTCGGGCCAGCTGCCGCTCAGCCAGCTTCGTGCCTTCGATCCGCGCGCGAATCTTCGCGAATGCGGTTTCGCGCGTGGTCGACGTGTCGTCGCAGAAGGGCGAGAAACCGCAATCGTCGGTCGTGCCCAACTGGGCCACCGGGATGTAGTCCGCCGCTTCGAGGATGCGATCACAGACTTCCTCGGCGGTTTCCATCCGGGGCACGATCGTGGCAATTACCCCGACGAAAACCCGCTGGTCGGGTCGCAGGTAGTCGCGGATGATTTTCAACACCCGCGGCCGGTCGCGCTCGATCGCCAGCGCCACGTAGAAGTTGCCCGCGTTGAGCTGGAACAGGCTGGGCAGCAGCTCGGCGTAATCCACCTCGGCGCTGTGGGTCGAATCGCGGTCGCCGCCCGGGCAGGTGTGGATGCCGATTTTCTGCCGGTCGCTCGCGGAGAAACGGGCGAGCGCGAGGTTGTTCAAATCAATGAAGCTGTGCAGCAGCGCGCCGGTGGGATCGATTTTGATCGCGAGACGGCCTTCCGTGAAATCGATTTGGACCTTGTGCGCGCCGCGTTGCAGGCAGCGCCGCACCTCGGTCTCGTGCTCGCGGAGGAGATCGTCGATGAACTCCTCGCGGGTGTAGCCGGGAATGCCCTCGGTCGGATACAACAGGCTGAGCGCCGAGGGTGAAATCACCGCCTGCTTCACCGGCACGTGCGCATAGCGCTGGGCCACTTCGAGGAAGGCATCCGCGTAACGCTTGTAGCGAAAGGGTGGCGCGGTGAGTCGGGGCATCCGGCGGGTATGGCCGGCGGCAAAGGGGATTTTGAAACCATCCGGCGCCATGTTCGCCGAACCATGGACGGAGTAGGTCCAGAAATTATGATACTTCCTCTGCTCGCCGTCGGTGATGACCGGCGAGCCGGTCGCTTCGAATTGCTCCACCGTGTCGCGCACGGCCGCCTCATATTGGGGAGCAAGGCGGGGGTCGGCATCGTCGACCGCCCCGTCGATCGCGGCGAGGAGACTGGCCGGGCGGGGAATGCTGCCAATCGGTTCCGTGGGAAGAATCATGGCGCGGTGGCCGCAAGGTAATCGATCGCTTTCTGGCCGTCGGAGGCAATCCGCAGGGGATTCTGAACGCCTGCTAGTTTCAGCGCGCGCTTGAGCGCAAAGACATCGTCCTCGCTGTCCTCCACCAACAGGATCGTGTCGGAGCTGCCCTTCATCGGGCAAGCAGTTGGTCGCGACGCTCTTGGTCAGGAAGCGCCTCGGCAACGGATGGCAGTACGTCCAATGTCTGCAGGCGGCGAAGTGGAGCCATGCGCAGTGACGGTGCGGCATCTCCTGAATCGCAGGAAGCCGAAAAAAATCCTAACGCGGCTTAGGGAAATTACCGAACCCGGCAGTCCCCGACACTCATTCCTTGTTTCCCCAGCGCGCACGAGCCTCCGGGTGCGTTTCCCGGAGGATTTCGAAAATCCGCGCCTTCTCCTCGCCCGAATCCGCCGCGGCACGGTCTTTCGTTTTGGCCGCGTAAATGTAGGCCAGCTCGCTTGCGAGCGCGGTTTGGCGCGCGCAAGCGCGCTGACCTACGGTAACGGCGTTTGAACAGCCAAAACGAAAGACCATGCGTCGCCCCTCGAAATTCGAGCAAGCCCGAACCCGGTTGTGAGTTGCCGATCTTCCGGCCCCACGCGCGCCGGCCGTTACAAGACCTGCAGTTTCTTCCGATAAAACGCGACGACCTCGTCCGGATCATCGGTGAACAGGATGTAGTCGGACATCCAGGCCGGGGCGCGGCGGGTCTGGATCATTGTCCGCAGCTGGCGGCGGAGGTCAGTCCAGAAACGGGCGTTGAAAAAAACGTAGGGGACGCGCGGACGGATGCCGAGCTTCAGGTTGCACATCTCGATGCCGACCTCCTCGAGCGTGCCGACGCCACCGACGTTGAAGATGCAAAAATCCGCCGCCTCGAACCATTTTTGCCGGAAGTGTCGCGAGGATTCCTGGAAGGTGTTGAAAAAATCCACGCCGAGCTCCGGCGGCTGCGCCTCCAATTCGAGGAAGCACGCGCCGGTCAGCGCGCCCTTGCTGCGCGCCTGATCGGTGGCCAGCCGCATGACGCCGCCGCCGCCACCGGTGAGCACCCCCAGATTGGTGCCGATGAA
>JBKJRG010000231.1:0-5343 GCA_046594805.1 Opitutaceae bacterium
ATAATCGCTACACTCCTGCAAGATAATTGAGCCGAACTGTGATTGAGTGGCATTAAGGGTTTTGCGGGCAGATTTACCCGAAGCGCACCCGCAGGATGAACCCGCGGGCCACGGAAGCCAACCCCGGCAAGCGACCACGACCTTCCTTGAACACTGGCCAGCGCTTGCCTTTGCTCCACCGGTCGGCTGCTTGGACCGGCGATGAAGGAACTTCAGGCCATCGTCCGTGCCCTTCTCGCCGCCGAGAGCGGGGAGTCCGTGCTGGCGACATTGCTGACGGTCGAGGGTTCGTCCTATCGTCGGCCGGGCGCGCGACTGCTTGTCCTCCCCGACGGCAGGCGGCTCGGCTCGATCAGTGGCGGGTGTCTCGAAGAGGATCTTCTCGTCCGCGCGAGCCGGGTACGCGAAACCGGGCTGCCTGAGCCGGTCATCTATGATACGACTTCCGAAAACGATTTGGTCTGGGGAGTCGGCCTGGGCTGCCATGGCGTCGTCCGGATCCTGCTCGAAAAGCTGCCGGCCCGGCCTCGCTGGGCGCAGCAACTCGCCGAGAACTTTGCTGCCCGCCGGCCCACCTCGCTCGCGGTCGTGCACGACGGAAAGAACCCGGCGAGCTTTGGTACGCGGCTGGCGACGGACGTCGAGCCGGGCCTTCGGGCGGCTACTGGAGAGCGCGTTTACCTGGAGACAGTAGCGCCACCGACGGCGCTGTTCATTTTCGGAGCTGGCGACGACGCGCAACCGCTCGCGCGGCTCGCGACGGAGCTGGGTTGGCGCGTGACGGTTGCCGATCCCCGGGCGGCGTTTGCCACGCCCGAACGTTTCCCCCTCGCTGACGCCTTGGTGCTGGGTCCGGCCGAGCAACTCGTCGCCCGCGCGGCGCCAGACGCCGAGGCGCTGGCGGTCATCATGACACATCATTATATGCACGACGTGCCGTTGCTGCGTGCGCTCCTGCCGAGGCCGCTGGCTTATCTTGGCCTGCTCGGGCCGCGAAACCGCGCCGAAAAAATCCTCGCTGATCTGGCCGGGGCGGGCGTGGTCGTATCTTCAACCCAGCGGACCCGGTTGCACGCGCCCGTGGGCCTCGACCTGGGCGCGGACTCGCCTGAGCAGGTGGCGCTGGCCATCATCGCGGAAATGCAAGCCGTCCTCGCCGGCCGCGATGCGCGCCCGTTGCGGGAGCGGACGCGGCCGATTCATGGCTGAACAAAAGCCAATTTCGCGGGAAGCGGGGGAAGCGGTCCCGCCTCGTGTCTCCGGGCCCGCCTTGTCCGACCCATTCCGTTTCGGTGCGGTCATCCTTGCGGCCGGCTCATCAGCGCGAATGGGGAGTCCGAAACAGCTGCTGGAACTCGCGGGGAAACCGCTGCTGGTCCGAGCCGTGGAGGCCGCCCTCGCCTCCCCGGCGTGGCCCGTGGTGGTGGTGCTCGGCGCCCAGGCGGAAAAAATCCGGCCGGTGCTCGCGCGGCTCCCGGTGCTGATCACAGAAAACCCCGCCTGGGCCGAAGGCATGGCAGCCTCGATCCGCGCGGGCGTCACCACCCTCCGCCAGTTTTCCCGTGCGCTCGATGGCGCCTTGATCGCGCTGTGCGACCAGCCGGCGTTCTCCGCCGACACGATCGCACAGCTCGTCGCAGCGCAGCAGGCGACGGGTCGCAGCATCGTTGCAGCCCGCTACAGCGGACGGCAGGGTGCCCCGGCTTTGTTTCTCCGCGAACACTTCCCGACCTTGGTGGCCCTGACCGGCGAGGAGGGCGCGCGCGTGCTGCTCAACGACACGCCGGACCGGGTGGCAGCCGTCGACCTGCCAGCCCTCGCCCTCGATCTGGACACGCCTGAGGATTTTGCCGCGGCGGCAAAATCCTAATCAGGTTTTCGCTGGGCGAAAACCTACGGCAGCTTCGCCGCCATGACTTTTTCCGTCTGGGCAGTGCGATAATCGTCGAGCGCTTTTTTCGTCCGGGCGTCCCCGCGGCCAAGGATCGCCACGGCAAACAGCGCGGCGTTAATCGCGCCAGGCTTGCCGATCGCAAATGTCGCGACGGGCACGCCCGCGGGCATCTGCACCATCGAGAGGAGCGAATCGAGTCCCTTCAGCGAAGCGGACTCCATGGGCACGCCGAGGACGGGCAAAGCCGTGAGCGCCGCAGCGACGCCGGCCAGATGCGCGGCACCGCCAGCCGCGGCAATGACGACATGGAGCCCGCGCGATTCCGCGCCGGTGGTCCATTCGTGCATCAACTGCGGCGTGCGATGCGCGCTGATCACGCGTTTTTCGTAGGCGACGCCGAGCGAATCGAGCGTCTGCGCGCAATGCTGCATCGTCTCCCAGTCCGACGTGCTGCCCATGATGATTCCGACAAGTGGTTTGCCCATCGCCCGGAGAAAATCAGCCGGCGGGCGCGCGGCAATGGCGAAAGGGCGCACGGGCTTCGATGGTGCGGAAAATCTGCGGCTGGAAGCCGCAGCCACTCGCGGCAGCCTACTGGCGTAGACTGCTACCGGAATGAGTTGGCTCCGGAGTTGCAGCGACCCGCTTTCGCGGCAGCGTGAACCGCCCCACCCCACCATGAACCTTCTCCTGCGTTTCACCGTGGGCACCGTGCTGGTTTCATCCGTGCTGCACGCCCAGACCGCACCCGCCTCCAAACCCCCGGCCGAATCCGAGCCGGTAACCCTCTCGGTGTTCGAGGTCACTTCGGATCAAGACCGCGGTTATGCCGCCTCGACCGCGATGTCCGGCACGCGCACGAACGAGAAACTGGAGAACCTGCCCAATGCGATCTCCGTCATGACGGCCGACCTGCTGGCCGATTTGGGCGCGCTGAATTTCCTGGACGCGGCCGATTTCGCGGTGGGCGCGGAGAACATCTACAACGACGGCGCGACCCGCGGCGCCGCCGTCGGCACACGCAGCGGCAACCAGATCAGTTTCCGCGGCCTGCCGTCGGTCCGGCAGCTCCGGGACGGCTTTCCGTGGTACATGCCGCAGGATGTCTTCAACACCGAGCGAATCGAGTTCTCCCGCGGACCCGGCGGTCTGTCCTATGGCGATGTCGACGCGGGTGGCACCGTTAACGTCGGCACCAAACGCGCCTTGCTCGGCCGCAAATCCGTCACGCTCGCCACGCGCTGGGACTCCTGGGGTGGCCGCCGCGCCTCCTTCGACGATCAGCGTACCCTCATCCGCGACACCCTGGACGTGCGGATCAACGCGGTCTACAACGACGGCGAAGGCGCGCGGGAACGCTCCGGCTCCCGGATCAATGGCGGAGCGGCGGCGCTGCGTTGGAAAATCTCCCCGCGCACTTTCGTCGATCTCACCTTCGAGCGCGTCAACGAGCGCGCCGGCGCCACCCATGCCGTGCTGACCGACGATTCCACCGCCTACGTCCGGGGCAGCGGCACGATCGCGCTCGATGCGCATCCGGGTCTCGCCGGGGTGCAGGTGAACGGTGTCGGCACCGCCCAACTCTCGGCGGCGACCAGCGCGGTGCAGCTTTTCACCCGCATCGGCGATCGGCTCTACAACCTGAAATCCACCGCCACCCAGACGTTTCGCTATTCGCGCGTCGATAACGGCGCCGGCGCCGCCATCATTAACGTGAACCCGCTGCGGATTCCCCGGCTCAGTGCGCCCGAGAGCCTCGTGCCCCGCTACCAGGACTGGGGCGGACCGATGAACTACGCCGATCTGCGCTGGCGCACCGCCACCGCCGAAATCCGGCATGACTTCGCGCGCAATCTCCGCGGCCTTTTTTCCGTCAACCAGCAAATCGACAAGAATGTCCGTCCGAAAACGCTCAACGACGCCCTGCAAGGCACTTTTGGCGGTCGCGGAATCTTCATCGATGTCAACCCCTCGGTCCTCGATGTCTCCGATCCCTCCACGCCGCGGCTCGTGGCCAATCCCTACTACGAGCAGCACTACATCGCGCACCAGCTTTTGACCACGAACGACGGCCACGACATCCGCAATGTGCGCGGCGTCCTCGTCTACGATGCCGCGTTGCCGTGGGGCATCACGCAGCGCGCCGTGTTGAGTTCCGGCTTCCGCTACGAAAAATATTACAAGGACATCTTCAACGAAACCCTCACGCCCGAGGAAATTGCCCGGCGCGGGATCACGGGAGCGGCGGCGCAGCTCCCGAACAATCTCGTCTACCGCCACCACTATTTGATCGATGGCAATCGCGACGAGGCGCTGAGCAATTATCCGATCCCGGGCCTCGGGACCGGCTTCCACCGCCGCAATCTCCTCGGCACGAACGCGCGTTACGACCAGAACCTGGCCAACTCCTCGCTGAACCTGCTCGGCGGCTATTTCAAGGACCGGCTCCGCACCAGCCTCGGGATCAGCCGCGACCGCTGGCACCAGAAGATCGCCCGGCTCGGCACTCACCCGACGACGGGACTAATCCATTTTGTGGATGCCGCCGGCGCGCTGCTGCCGGAGGGCGCGGCGATTCCCGTCTTCGACATCAACGAACAGTGGGCCACCAACCAGAGCTACGGCGCAGTCCTGCGGATTCTGCCGTGGTTGTCGTTGACCGGCGCCTGGCTCGAGTCGCGGCAATTTTCCGACAACGTCGGCACCGACCTCAACGGCGCCCCTTTCCCCGGCCTCGGCGGCAAGGGCGTCGACGGCGGCGTGCGGCTCAACTTCCTGGACGGTCGCATCACCGTTTCCTGGGTGCGGTTCAACACCGTCGGCACCAATGTGGGCGTCGGGGTTTCCTCCGCGGTGCGCGACGAACTCATCCCGTTCAACGCGCGGCCCTTTGTCGGCCTGCAGGATTTCCGCGACCGGAAAACCCTCGGCCATGAACTGGAGGCGTTCTTCTCGCCCACGCCCAATATCACCGCGCGGCTCACCTATGCGTCGTCCTACGTCACCTTCACCAATTTCTATCCGCTCTTGAGCGCACGCTACGCCGAGGCCCTCGCGACCGCCACGTCGCGCGGGATCGATCCGACCGTGGCATTTCCCATCACGGATCAGTTCCTCGAGGACGCGGTGGACCTCTCCGGCGACTCGCGCCACACGATGAGTTTCACCGGCCGCTACAGCTTCACCACCGGTCCGCTGAAAGGCTTCGCGCTGGGCGGCGCGGCACGCTACCAACAAGGCAAGCGGATCGCGGGAATCTCGGTCGCCGGCGTGCAGGTTATCCCCGCCAAGTTCACGGATGACCAGTACGTCGTCAGCCCTTTCCTCAGCTACCGCCGGAAGTTCGGCCGGGTCAGCTGGACCGGCCAGCTCAACGCGCAAAACGTCTTCAATCGCGTCTCGTACCAGGGCCTCAATTACCGGAACAACCGGCTCACCGACCCGCGGCA
>JBKJRG010000273.1:0-3224 GCA_046594805.1 Opitutaceae bacterium
GTTTCACTTTCGTTGCGCTGATTCTCGCGTGTCTCTGCGCCAAGCTGCCCGCCGCGTCCTCCACTGCACCGTTCGCCACCGAACCTCGCGGCACCTTCGAGTCGCGCCGTCTCGAAGTGCTCGAAGCCGCCGCCCGCGAAACCCGCGGCGGCGTGAGTGCGCAGCTCGCGAAGATCGCCCTCGGCCGAGGCCCGCTCGACGAAGCGGCAATTCGCAACTCGCTCGACAAGATCACGCGCCGCGACGACACCGCGGACTTCGACGCCGTCGCGCTCCTGCGCCTTTACCGCACCGAGACTACCCTGCTCTCCTCCGAACTCCGCCGCGCGCTCCGCGACACGCTCGTGCGGTTCAAATACTGGGTCGATGAGCCCGGCACCGATTTGCTCTCCATGTGGAGCGAGAACCATCAGATCGGTTACCACACCGCCGAGTATCTCGCCGGGCAGTTTTTCCCGGGCACGATGTTTACGAACAACGGCAAACCCGGCGCGTGGCATCGCGACATCGCCCGCACCCGCATCCTGCGCTGGATCGCGATCAAGGCGAAGGTCGGCTTCAGCGAGTGGGACTCCAACAGCTACTATCCCGTCACGATGGCCGCGCTGCTCGCGCTCGCCGAATTCGCCGCCGACCGCGAGGTCGCCCAGCGCGCGGCGATGCTGCTCGACGTGATGTTCTTCGACATCGTCGTCGATTCCTTCCGCGGCACCTACGGCACCTCGCACGGCCGCACCTACACCGGCTCCTTCAACCACGGCGGTCGCGGCGAAGGCACCGCCTCGCTGCAATTTCTCGCGTGGGGCTTCGGCGCGCCCGGCGGCGGCGATGCCACCGTCGCCCTCGCCACCGGCAAACGCTACCGCGTCCCGCGCACGATCGAGTTGCTCGCGCAGGATCGCCCCGACGAATTCATCAATCGCGAGCGCCAGAGCCTGCTGATCGAAGACGCGAAAAAATTCGGTCTCGACTATAACAACCCCGACGACTTCTGGCTGCTCAACGAGGGCGGCAAGTTTCGCACCGTCGAACACATCGAAGCCGGCTACCGCGTGACCGACCGCTGGCGCGAAACGCTTCACCGCTACGGCGTCGTGATTAAACCCTACGGCGACGCCGTGCTCGGCACCTACCGCGAACTCGCCCGCCGCGGTGAACCCATTCCCGATCTCGACCGCACGAGCCTCCAACGCGTCGACAAATACACCTACCGCACCCCCGACTACCAACTCTCCACCGCGCAAGACTACCGCAAAGGCGCGCCCGGCTATCAGCAGCACATCTGGCAGGCGACCTTCGGCCCGGACTCGCCCGTCTTCACCTTCAACCCCGGCCCTACGCCGAAATACTGGCAGGGCCGCTTCCCGCGCAGCGTCCAGCACAAGAACGTCCTCTTCGCCCTCTACAATCTCCCCGCCGAGCAACCGCCCGGCCCGAAAACCATCGTGCCACCCGACGCCGCCGGCAACGCCATGCCCTCACCGAGCCCGAGCGAAGATACCCTCGTGCCACGCACGCTCGCCGTTTTCCGCCGCGCTCTTTTCGACGAGGTCACCCAGACCGGCCACTGGACGTTCGCCCGCCAAGGCCACGCCTTCCTTGCGCTCTGGTCGCGCGAGCCCGTCACGTGGTCGGAACGCGGCGTCCTCAATGGCGAGGGGCTGATCGCCGAGGGCCGGCAAAATATCTGGATCTGCCAACTCGGGCGCGAAGCCGTCGACGGCCCGTTTGCCTCGTGGCGCGAGCAGATCGCCGCCGCGCCGCTCACTGTCTCCGGCCTCGACGTAAACTACCACGCGCCCGGCGTCGGCGAGTTGGCTCTCGGCTGGGACGGCCCCCTCCGCCTCGAAGGACGCGAGATCCCTCTCGGCGACTACGCGCGTTTCGACAACTCCTACTGCATCTCGCCCTACGGCAGAGGTCGCTACGAAATCTCCCACGCCGGCCACCGCCTCGTCCTCGATTTCAAGACCGTCGAACGCACCGAAACATTTACCCCACCCACCCCGTGACGCGCCGCGATTTCCTCCTCTCGTCCACCGCCGCCGCCCTCGCCGCGCGCGCACGACTCTCGCCGCCGCCGCGAAGCCCACCCCGATTCCCGCGATCGACACCCACACGCACTTCTACGATCCCACGCGCGCACAGGGCGTCCCCTGGCCGCCGCGCACCGACGACCTCCTCTTCAAGCCCCACCTCCCCGCGGATTTTCGCGGTGTCACCGCGAACCTGCACGTCCTCGGCACCGTCGTCGTCGAAGCCAGCGCATGGCTCGCCGATAACGACTGGATTCTCGCCCTCGCAAAAACCAATCCCGAAATCGTCGGTTTCGTCGGCCATCTCGCGCCCGGCCAACCCGAGTTCGCCGCCAACCTCACACGCCTCGCCGCCGACCCGCTTTTCCGCGGCCTCCGGCTGCAAGGCAGACACCTCAACCACCTCTCCGATCCCGCCGTCACTGCCGACCTCAAGCGCGTCACCGATCTCGACCTCTCTATCGACGTGCTCGGCGGCGCGAAAATTTTGCTCCCGGCCCTCGCACTCTCGCGCCTCCTGCCGTCGCTCCGCATCATCATCAACCACGTCCCCTTCACCGATTGGGACGCCACCCCCTCCGCGATGCGCCCCGCTTTCACCGAACTCGCCCGCCGTCCCAACGTCTTCGCCAAAATCTCCAACGTCGTCCGCCACGTGGACGGAAAAACCATCGACGATCCCGCGCACTACCGTCCCGCGCTCGACACGCTCTGCGATCTCTTCGGCCCCGACCGCGTCGTCTACGGCAGTAACTGGCCCGTGAGCAACCGCGCCGGCCCTTACGCGACCATCCACCACGTTGTCGCCGACTACTTCGCGACAAAAGACCGCGCCACCGCCGAAAAATACTTTTGGCGCAATTCTTACGCGGCCTATCGTTGGCTCCGCCGCGGTGCCGCCGGCGCCCTCGTCCCATGACGTTCCGCCTCGCCACGCTCTGGGCCGCGCTCGCCGCGTGTTCGCTTTCTGCCGCTGAATCCCCGTGGCGCACCGTCGCCCAGATGCCGGCCGACAACCACGATCTCGCCGCCGCCGTCGTCGCGGGCCAGCTCTACGTCGCCGGCGGCGCGACTAACGACTTCAAGGGCACCGGAAAATTCCACGCCTTCGACGAGATCTGGGCCCTCGATCCGCGCACGTGGTCGTGGCGTGCCGTCGCGAAATTTTCCCGCCCCCGGATCTATTGC
>JBKJRG010000329.1:0-7474 GCA_046594805.1 Opitutaceae bacterium
CCGTGAAGGGCCGAGCCAGTATTAAAGGTCGGGGCCGAGTGCTTAGTTTCGCCGCTACAGACTCGGAGGACCTCGTCCCTCCAACGATCGTCCCACCTATTCCTCACGGTGGAGACCGGATGGCAGGGATCCGTCCCAGACTCCATCCTCGATGCCTTTGCGGATGGCCGCGGCGATTTGCGAGGAGAGGGAGATTCGGCGCGGGATTTCGAGCATGCTTGTGAACTGCTCACAAAGCCTTACCAGAAGTTAAAGCTAGTTCGAGCGGGAACGCGCAGCCTATCATTTGAAGAAATCAAAATCGTGAAGCAACCGAGGCGGATTATTGTCACGGGCGGTGCGACCAACATCGGCCGGGCGATCACGGAGGCCTTCCTGGCGCAGGGCGCCAGCGTGGCGGTGGGCCAGCCCGATCCAGCGGTGGCGGGGCCGTTGATCACCAAATACGGAAACCGGATCGTCGCGTTGCCGCTCGATCTGCGCGATGCGGAACGTTGCCGTACATTCGTGGAAGAAGCGGCGAAGCATTTGGGCGGGGTGGACGTGCTGGTGAACAATGCGGCGGTGACCGGACCGGGCGCGACGCGGACCCTGGCGGAGCTCGACGCGGCGTACATCGATCTCGTCCTGGGCGTCAACGTGCGCGGGGTGCTGTTATGCTCGCAGGCGGTCGTGCCGCATCTTCGGCAATCAGGTGGGGGCGTGATCATCCATATTTCCTCAATCAATGCATTTCGTCCGCAGCGCGGTGCCATGGTGTATGCGGCGAGCAAGGCGGCGGTGTCCTCACTCGCGCAGTCGATGGGCAAGGAACTGGCCGCGGACGGCATCCGTGTCATCGCGGTGGCGCCGGGTGATATCCGCCACGGCCAGAGCGAGGAGTTGCGGCGGGAGTCGAAGGAGCGCGGGATGACGTCCGACGTCGCCGGCTGCACGCCGCTGGGCGTCGGCGCGCCCGAGGATATCGGGGCGGTGGTAGCCTTTCTCTGTTCCGATGGCGCCCGCTTCGTGACGGGTACAACCTGGCTGGTGGACGGCGGTCTCCTGGCGTGAAGTCGCGGCCGTCAGATGGGGGCCAGGACGGCGAGCGCATCGCCCACGCGCACGGAACGTTGTATCCGAAGCACGACAACGCGCCCCGCGTGTTCAGCCCGAACGAGGGCGGTTCGACCCGAGAGCCCGAGGACATCGCCGATCGGCGCCCCACGCCGGACGCGTGCGCCCAGTTTCGTCCGGGGGATGAACAGACCGTCGAAGGGTGCCTGGTGGTGAACTTGCAGATGGGTTTCGCGGGCACTGCGAGTGATGCGCGTGACCTGGGTGCGCAGCCGGGGTTTTGCGCCCGGCACCAGGCCGAGGGTGATCAAAAGCCGGCGGAGGCCGAGGTCGAGGGCCGCCAGATCGGCGGGCGCGACGTCACCTTCGCCGCGACATTCCGTATAAATGGCGGGAACGCCGCGCTCGGCGGCAGCGCTCAACGTGCGGCCGGGCAGGAACGGGCCGGACCAGCACCAAAAGCGATCGAAGCAGGCGGCCATCGCGCGCTGGGAGCGCTCGATGGGCGCGCCGATGCCGGTAACGTAACCCACCCAGGGCAGCAGCCGGTTGGCCATGCCCGCGCTATGGAAATCGACGTAGTGCGTGACCTGCGCGAGCATCTGCTCGTTGAACAGCCATGCGAGGCGGCTCGTCGGCGAACCGCGGCGGTGGCCGGGAAAGCTGCGCGCGAGATTTGCGCCATCGTCGGGCCGGCAGCGGGCGCCGGCGAAAAAAGCTCCTTCGTTCAAGACCGGCACGAAAACCACGGTGCCGCGCAGCGCCCGTGGTTTCCAGCGTTGCACCCATTGCTGGAGGAGGGTGGGGCCTTCGTACTCGTCGCCGTGCGTCGCGCCGTTGACCAGCAGCACCGGCCCGGGGCCGCCGCGCCAGATAAGAGCTTCGAAGCCGACGCCATCGCGCGCAATGCGGCGGCGGTGGAAGCCGTTGGGCAGAGCGGCTAGATCAACGAGCAAAGGGCGATTTTTTTTAGTCATGGCGAAACCAATCAAACGTTCGAAACCCCAGCCCAAGACGCGGCGGCGACCGGCGCAAACCCGGAAAGCCGGCAAGTTGAGCAGACCAGTTGCGCGTTGGCGGCAGACGCCGGAACGCCGCCTGCTGGTCCTGGAGAATTCGCTCTACCGCGTCGAGGTCTGCCCCGAACAGGGCGGTGCGATCACGTCGTATGTCCACAAAGCCACCGGGATCGATATCATGTGGCGCAACCCGTATGGGCAGCCTCCGCGCCTGCGGGTGTTGGATCAGCCGATGGCGACCGGGAGCGATCTTTTCGACGTCATGGACGGCAGCTGGTATGTTTCGCTGCCGAACGGTTTCTTCGCAGGCGACTATTTTGGCGCGCCGCTCGGAACGCACGGCGAACTGCGCTGCGTGCGGTGGACGGTCCAGGACATCCGCCGCTCGGCCAGGGAAATCAAGGTGACCTTGCGCGGACCCTCCGTGCGTACGCCGCTTGTCTATGTGCGCGAGCTGACGGTGCGGGCGGGCAGCGCCTTGATGGAATGGCGCGAGACGGTGCAAAATCGCAGCGGGGAGGCACTGCCGATCGCGTGGCTGCAGCACCCGACCTTTGGCGGACCCCTGTTGGACGGCGCCCGGCTCATCGTCCCGGCGAAAACCGTGGCCGTCTTCAAGACGGATCAACCGGATTCGATCCAGTTGCAGGCGGGTTACTCCGGACACTGGCCGTTTGTGCCGGAGCGGGTGGGCGGCGCCTTGCGTGATTGCAGCTTCGTGCCGCCCGCCGGCAGCGGGTTCGATCACTCGGTGCAATTGGGCGAATTTTCCGAGGGCTGGGGATGCGTCTGGAATGAAAAACGCCGGTTGGGTTTTTCACTGCAATGGGATCTCCGGACGTTTCCGCACGCGTGGTCATGGAACTCCGCGGGCGGAATCAAGCGTTACCCGCTGTGGGGCGAAGGACATCTCATCACGCTGCAGCCGAGTTCGTCGCCGGTCGGTCGGTTCACGGACTTGTTGGCCGCCGGCCAGCTTCCGCTGGTGCCGGCCAAGGGGGAAATTTCCACCGTCATGCAGACGGGATTCGTGAACGTCCCCGAGGGTCCCTGGGCTTGAGTCACCCGCTTATGAACCACTGGAAATATTCCGCTTGGTGGGGAGCGCCGGCAGGCTCCGAGGTGACTCTGGGCGAGGGCGGCACGCCGCTGATCCGCTCGACGAAGCTTGGGCCGCAACTGGGGCTCAATCAGCTTTGGTTTAAATACGAGGGCGCGAATCCCAGTGGCTCCTACAAGGACCGCTTCGCCGCGTCCGCGGTCAGCCACCTCGTTCACGATGGCCGGAAAATCTGCCTGGGTACTTCGAGCGGCAACACCGGGGCGGCGCTCGCCGCTTACTGTGCGCGCGCGGGCATGCCGTGTTTTCTCGCCATCGTGGAGGGTGCGCCCGAGGGCAAATTGCGCCAGATGCTGGCGCACGGTGCCCATCTGATCCGCATTCGAAACTTCGGCTTGTCGCCGGAGATCAGCGCGCGGGTGATGGAGGGATTGAAGGGCCTCGCGGCGGAAATGGGAGCGGGCCTTGAGATCAGCGCCTTTGCTTTTTCGCCGCGGGGCATGGCGGGCGTGATGACGATCAGTTTTGAAATTGCCGAAGCGCTGGGTCCGGTGGGCATCCATGTCTTCAGTCCGGCGGGCGGAGGCGGCCTGACCCTCGCCGTGGCGCGCGGATTTGAATTTCTCGTTGAACAACAAGGCTGGCAGGGCAGGGGGAAGGTGCACTGTGTGCAGCCGGAAGGTAATGATACGATCGCGACGGCGTTACGCGAGGGGCGGGCCAATGCGCGCGCCGTCGAGTCCCAAACCGCCGTGAGCGGGCTCCAGGTTGGCGGCGTTCTCGATGGCGATCATGTCATCACCGCCTGTCGCCGGTCAGGCGGGCAGGGCCATGTCGTGACCGATGTACAAGTTTGGGAGTGGCAGGCGCGCCTGGTCCGGGAGGAGGGCATTTTCTGCGAGCCGGCCGGAGCGGTGGCGATCGCGGGAGTGGCCGCGGCGGTCGGCCGTGGGGAGCTGAAGCCCGACGAGCCGGTCGTCTGCCTGGTCACGGGTACGGGCTTCAAGGACGAGCGCGCACTCGTGCGGCTGGTCGGATCGGCCGGCGCGCCTCTCGTGGACGATTTCCCGGCATTTGCCGCCGCAGTGCATCGCGCGGCCGGCCATTGAAGTGGAGAGATGCCACAAGTGTTTACAGGTGATCGGGTTTTCGTTGCGGTCGCCCCGGTGCCAGCATGGCCCTGTCACCGAACCGTCATTACTTTTTAACCCGCTGTACTCCGCCGCATGAAGCCGCCTTTCCAAGCCGTCAATATCGACTGCAATTTCGACTATGCCTTCGAGACCGAGCGGCTCGCCGCCGCGGGCGTCGATTTGGTGCTGCGCAAATCGACGACCGAGGAAGAAATTATCCGGGCCTGTGCCGAGGCCGATGCGGTGGTGCTGGAGGGCGCCAAGACCCCTATGACCGCGCGGGTGATCGGCGCGCTCCCTCGATGCCGGGTCGTCGCGAAGTATGCCGTCGGCGTGGACAACGTGGACGTGATGGCCGCCACCGCTGCCGGGATCGTCGTGGCCAACGCGGCGGATTATTGCACCGAGGAGGTGTCCGATCACGCCGTCGCGCTCCTGTTGGCGAGCGCGCGGCGCGTGATGTCAATGGATCGCTTCGTGCGCCGGGGCGAATGGTCCGGATTCACGAAGGCCCACCCGTTGCGTCGCGTGAGCCAGCTCACGCTCGGCCTCGTGGGCCTGGGCCGGATCGCCCGGGCGACCGCGCGCAAGATGGCTGGTTTTCAAATGCGGATCCTGGCGGCGGACCCGTACATATCAGGCCCGACGGCCGACGGCGGGATCGAGGTCGTGCCTCTGCAACAGCTCCTGCGGGAATCCGATTTGATTTCCGTTCATGTTCCCCTGAACGCCGAGACGCGCGGCTTGATCGGAGCAGCCGAGTTTCGCTCGATGAAGCCCACGGCAGTCGTGGTGAACACGAGCCGCGGGCCGGTGATCGATCAGGACGCGCTGATCGTGGCGCTGCGGGAAAAATGGATTGCCGGGGCTGCGCTCGACGTCGTGACCGAGGAGCCGCTGCCCGCTTCCAGCCCGTTGCGTGATTTTGATCAAGTCATCCTCACCCCACACACCGGCGCGGATTCGGTGGACTCGATGAAGCACGTACGCCGCACGGTGGTTGAATCGGTGGCGGCAGTCCTGTCCGGCTATTGGCCGCCCTTTCCCGTCAACCCGAAGGTAGCGCCGCGTTTCCCGCTCCAGCCGTGGGCCGAATTCCGACCCACGTAGAGCCTGTCATGCGCTTTGATGCCAGGTGTTGGACTCATTTCGGTTGCGCTCCCCCATCCGCGGCCAGAGGAGGAGTGCCGGCCCTTGACTCCCACGGCCCGTAATGCACCTGTAACGCATATGAAAACGTTCAACGCCCGTTTGGCTGAACTGGACTTGAGGAAATTCGCCGCCAAAGCCCGCCGGCGGGGCGTGTCGCAAACGGCGTTGCTGCGGGAATGGATTCACTCCCGCGACATCCCCACGGCTGCGGATGCCGGCCTCTGGGAGGAGCGGAACTCCGGGAATCGCCGCCTGCGAATTGCCCGTGGCTGACTACCTGCTCGATACCTCGTTCCTAATCGACTACTTCAACGAGGTGGCGGATGGCTCGATTGGCCCGGCGCGGCGCTTTCGGGCGACGCTGCCTTCGCGGTCGCGCTTTTTCGTTTCGATTGTCACGCTCTCCGAATTGATCGAGGGCGCCGACGACGCTCGCGCAGTCGAGCGCGAGTTGCACCAACTGGCCCGCCTGCTCGGACTCCACCATCAGCACGCCAACCGTGCCGGCCTCATGCAGCGAAGATCGCGTGCCACCGGACGACGCATGGGCGAAAACGACGCATGGATCGTCGCCACAGCCGCGTTGGCAGAGCTTACCGTGATCGGTGACGACGACAAGGCGTTCGCGGACCGTGCGGCCGTCGCCTACGTCAATTTCCGCGTTGCGGTCGCATAGGGTCGTCAAGGCGGTGGCTCGCGCAGACAAATTCGTCGATGCGGCGATTGGCCAGCGGTGCGGTGGCCGGAGTGTTGCCGGAAAAAGCTCACGTGTTATTTTATTTGCCAGCTGTTCGACGCTTTCGCTGCGATGGGCACCGCCGAGACTGGCCGACATGACCTGTTCCAAGATGTTTAACGCATCATTGCGTCTGAATGCAGTAATCATGGCGGGGGCGCTGGCTTCCCCACTTGTATTGTGTGCCCAAGTGCCGGCGGCGCCGAGCGGATCCACCACGGCGGCCAAGGACATCACCGTGATGTCCGCCTTCGAAGTGCGTACCACCCAGGGTATGGGCTACAGCCCCGGAAATTCGGCCTCGGCGCTGAAGACCTCCGAGTCGCTGATGAACCTGCCGGCCCAGATCATTGTGGTGACCAGCGACATGATCAAGGACATCGGGTCCAACAATGCGTCAGACGTCCTGTCCTACGCCGGCTTGGTTCCGTATTACCGCGGGCCCGCCATCATGTCGCGCGGCTCCCGCGTCGGTAATCCCTACACCGATGAAGTTCCCCAGTCGGTTGGCATCGGCGTTACCGACAATACGAACATCGATAGCTACCAGGTGATCAAGGGCCCGCAGCAGGCCTTGTATCCCCTCGCTTCCCTTGGCGGTTTGGTGCTCCAGACGACCAAGAAGCCGCTGGCCGGACGTTCGCAGACGATTCTCGACTTCAAGGTGCAGCAATGGGGACGGAGGACCTTCAACTTCGACACCAACCAGCCGCTGGCCAATGTCGGCGATGCCAAGTTCACGTATCGTGTCGCCGGCATCTTCCAGGAGGGGCAGGGGCCGCTCTACAATTCAAAGGATGATCGGTTCGGCGTCTATCCCAGCTTTGCGTTCGACTGGAAGGATACGAACGTCACCCTGCAATACGGCATCATCACGTTCAAGTACCTCCCGGGCGGCACAGGCATCCTGACGCCCGATGGCGGCATTTACACCGGTCTCGGCCACCGCAACCAGAACAGCCCCCGCAACAACGACGACCGCAATCAGATGGGCGAAATCCGCCTGAGCTGGACGCAGCGGCTCTCATCCAATTGGCAGGCGAAGTCGCAGATCTACTACTTCAAGGTCCGCCGCCACGGTTCAACGGCCTTCCCGACGGGCGTCAACTGGAACAACAACACGATGACCTATACGGTCCGCCGCAACAGCGGTGACCAGTACGCGTTCGACGTGCAAACGGACGTGTCGGGCAAGTACACGATCGCCGGTTTGGCGATGAACAGCGCCTTCGGCTTCAATCTCCACGACCAGACGGGCGAGAGCAAATTCATCATCGCATCGCCCACGACTCTGCCTGGCTTCACCGGCCTGACCATC
>JBKJRG010000339.1:0-5459 GCA_046594805.1 Opitutaceae bacterium
TCAACAGCGCTCCATCGACCAGCGGATCACCCGCCTGCGTCAGGTCGGCGGGCAGCTCACGACTTTGCAAACCAACCTCAAGGAAGCCGAACGCGTCCGGGCCCAATGGCTCGCGGCGTGGATCGAGCGTTTCAACCAGGGAAAAGTCTAACCCACCAGCCCCATGCCCACCGAAGCCGAAATCGCCGCCGCCGCCGCCCAGCAAAGTGCCACCGAAGCCGAGGCCGCAAAATTGCGGGCCGAAGCCGCCGCGGATGCCGCGGAAAATTCCGCCAGCCAGGCCGCCACCTCCGCCCAGCAGGCCGACTTCCAGTCGGACCAGGCCGCCGCCGCCTCCATGGCCGCCCAGCAGCAGGCCGCCGCCGCCGCGGATGCCGCCGCCCAGACCCTGGCCACCGTCCAGCAAGCCGCCGATGCCTCGGCGCGCGCCCTCGCCGACGCCCAAGAGGCGGCCGACGCCTCCGCCAGCGCCGGCACCAGCGCCCAGTCCGCCAGTGCCGCCAGCGATCGCGCCATCGCCGACGCCCAGGAAGCCCACCAGGCCAACCTCCGTGCCCTCGCCGACGCCCAAGAGGCGCACTCCGCCGCGATGCGCGCCCAGGCTGAGCTGGCCGAGGCGACTCAAGCCAGCAACAAGGCGCAGGGCGAAGCCAACGAGGCCGAGCAATCCTCCACCCGGGCGAAATCCGAGGCCGATGAAGCCACCCGTGAAAGCGCGCGCGCCAAGACCGAGGCGGACGAGGCCGATCGCGAGAGCCAGCGGGCCAAGGCCGAGGCCGACGAGGCCGACACCGAAAGCAAGCGCGCCAAACTGGAGGCCGACGAAGCCACCAAGGAGCATGCGCGGGCCAAGACCGAGGCCGATCAGGCCGACCGCGAGAGCCAGCGGGCCAAGACCGAGGCCGACGAAGCTGACACCGAAAGCAAACGCGCCAAGGCCGAGGCCGACGAGGCGGACAAGGAAAGCCAGCGTTCCAAGCAGGAGGCCGATGAAGCCACCCGCGCCAGCGACAAGGCGCAGCGCGAGGCCGAGGAGGCCGACGTTGCGAGTAACCGGGCCAAGGCCGAGGCCAGCGAGGCCGAGCAGGCCAGCAACGTGGCCCAGCGCGAAGCCGGCGAAGCCACGAGCGCCAGCAACCGCGCCGAGCAGGAGGCCCGGGAGGCCGAGTCCGCCAGCTCGCGCGCGCAGCGCGAAGCCACCGAGTCGGAATCCGCCAGTAACCTCGCCCAGCGAGAAGCGGGCGAAGCCACCACCTCCGCTGACACCGCCAAGAACGAGGCCGACGAAGCCGCCTCCGCCAGTGGCCGCGCCCAGACTGCCGACTCCGCCGCCCAGACGGCGATGGCGGCCGCCATCGGCGCCAAGAGCGCCGCGGCCGGTGCCGCTACTGAAGCCACCGCGGAAAAGACCCGCGCCGCGGCCGCCGCCGACGCCGCCGAGGTCTATGCCGCGAACACGGCCAAAAAGACCGAATTGATCATCGCCGACCTCATCAAGCGTATCGAGAAGGCGGTGACAGATGCCGAGGCCGCAGTGAAAAATATCAAGGAAACGATCACCGAGGAGGCCAACAAGGCCGTGAAGCATATCGAGACCGATATCACCCGGGAGGCCAAGGATGCCGTGAAGTTCATCGCGGAGGATGTCACCCGGGACGCCGAGAAGGCCCTGAACCACATCCGCGTCGACCTGGTGGATGACGCGAAAAAAGCCGTGGATTTCATCAAGCACGATGTCACGGATGAGGCTCAGAAGGCGGTCAACCACATCCGGATCGACCTGCTCAACGAAGCCAGGGAGGCGAAAAATGACGCCGCTGAAGCCGCCCGCCAGGCGCAAAGCCACGAACGCGTGGCGGAAACCGCCGCCGATGCTGCCGTCCGCGCCGCCTCCCGGGCCGGCAGCGTGCCGTTCAACTGATCCATTCCATGACCCGCGACGAAGCCTCAGAAATTCTGGAATTATCCCCCCACGCCGCTCCCAACGAACGCACGGCGCAATACGACACTCTGCGCCGGCAGCTTGAGGACAAGCTCGCCAAAGCCCCCACCCCCGGCCTGCGCGAAAAGTACCGCACCAGACTCAAGGAGCTGGAGGAGGCCTTCGCCCTCCTCTCCCAAACCGACGACAGCGCGGCACTGCCGGTGCTGCAGCAGCAGAGAGCCGGGAGCAAGGAGTCGGGAGTCGGCGAGCCCGCGGCCCCCCGGACCGCCTCCGACAATTCAGGTCTCCCGGTTGGAAGTCTCCCTGCTCCCCGCTCCGCCCGCAAGTCGGGCGGCCGCGAGTTCGCCCTCGTCGCCATCATCGCCGTCCTCGCCCTCGCCGCCGGCGGCTGGTTCGTCATGAAGTCCCGCGCCGACAACGCCGAACAGGCCCGCTTGGCAGCGGAGGCCTTGCACCAGCGGGAGGCAGACCAAAAGGCCGAGGCCAATCGCGTCAACACACTCAAGACCTCCCTGCGTACCAGGCTCGCCGAAGCCCGCGTGGACTGGGAGGCCCACGAGAGCGACCTGCAGGACGCCGAGCGGCGGACCAGCGAGTTGAAATCGGAATTGCGCGGCCTCCGGGATATCCTGCCCGAAAAAAAGGCCGAGCTCTCCGCGCAGGTCTCGGCCCAGGAAATCTATTCCAAGTGGCTCAAAAACCACCTCCTTCGCCATCCCGCCAAACTGGCCCGCGTGCGGGCGGAGGAGCTGCTCCAGGCCGGCGCCCTCGACGAGGCCGCGGGCGTCGTCGATGAAATCTCCACCGCGTTGGCCGCGCTGGCCGGGAACATCGCCGACCGGCGGACCTATTTCTTCGAGACCACAACCCGGCTGCGCATCCATTCGAAGCCGGAGGGCATCAATTGGTTCCTGACCGACACCTACGGCCGGATCCGGGAAGGCACCACTCCCGCCATGCTGAAAGGCCTGCCCTTGACCCATCTCGTCGGCAACGGCATCACCGTGGCGCCGTTTTCTAACGTCGAAAAACGCGGCGAATTCACCGCCGGCAAGATCTCCGTCCGTTACACCCGGCCCGGCTGGGCGGACGTGGTCAAGGAAGCCACCGCATTCTATGACGACAACGAGGTGCTCGAGGCAGTGTATGCCGAGGGCTCGCTGGCCGTCACTTCCCTGCCGGCCGGCGTGCCGTTCAAGATCACGCAGACCTTGACGGATCTCGGCTGGACGGCCTCCGGAACCACGCCCGCCACCCTCACCGGCGTGCCCGTGGGCCGCGTGACGGTCCGGCTCTCGCGGCCCGGTTATAGCGATGTCTCGCAGAACCTGGACGTCGAGGCGGGCAAGACCGCCAAAACACTCGACCTCGACCACCGCAGCCAGCCGGTTCGCATCAAGGTGGCCGAAGCCGCCCTAATCTTGGTGGATGGCAAACTAGTCGGGACCCAGGAGGCCGAACTCACCACGCTCATTCCCGGCGAGCACACCCTGCAACTCGAAGGTCAGGGTTACCGTCCCTATCGCACCAAGTTCACGGTCGAGCAAAAGGCCACGCCCGCGGTCAGCCTGGCCTACAGCTTCAAACAACTGGCGGTGGAGAACATCACCTGCAGTTCTTGCAGCGGCGCCGGCAGCATCCAGCACCAAGGTCGATGCAACCAGTGCAACGGCACGGGCCGGCGCGACTGCCCCGACTGCCGGAACGCCGGCAACATCCAAAACAAGGAGCCAGCTGCTGCTGACGCCGGGCTCGCCGCCTTGCTCGGAGTCGGAGTCATGAGGCAGAGACTCATGTGCAGCGCCTGTGCCGGCAAGGGATACTTCGTGTGCGAGTCGTGCACCAATGGCACCGCCTTCTCGAAGTCCACCTGCACCACCTGCAGCGGCGATGGCAAAGTCAGCAAGCTGCAGCTCTCGCCTTAAACGGTCCGCCCTTTCCCCCGCCACACTCCGACCGATTCCGCTCTCTCATGACACCCCACGAAGCCGCCAAGCTCCTCGATCTCCCCGCCGAAGCCTCGCCGGAACAGCTCGAGTCGCGCTTCCTCGAGCTCCGCACCAAACTCGAGGACAAGATCGCCAAGGCCCCAACGCCGGGCCTGAAGGCTAAGTATCGCGAGTCCCTCGAGCAGATCACGACCGCCTTCGAATCCCTCACTTTCGCCGCCGACAGCTCGGCGTTGCCGGTGCTGCAGAAACAACCTTCTGGAGGCGGGGCCATCAGCCCCTCTGCCTCGCCCGCTGCGTCCGCTTCCGACAATCAAAAACCGAAAACCAAAAATAAGAAATCGGGGAAGGAATTCCTGGTCGTCGCTATCCTCGCCGTCGTCCTCCTCGCCGCCGGCGGCTGGTTCGTCATGAAAACCCGCACGGAGAATGAGGAGAAAGCGCGTATTGCCGCGGAAGCCAAGGCCGCCTCCGACCGCGAGGCCGCGGAAGCCAAGGCCGCCTCGGATCGCGAAGCCGCAATGTTGAAGAAAACTGCCGAGGCCGCCAAGGTGCGCGACGATCAAATCCTCGTGCGGATCCGTTCCCAGCTGGCAGAAGCCAAGATCGCCTGGGAAGTGGCCGAGCGCGAGGAACGCGATGCGGAACGCCGCGTTGCCGAGCTGCGGTCGGAATTACGCGGCCTGCGCGACGCGCCGCCCGCAACCGTGGCGGAACTCAACTTCCGGGCGGAATCCGCGCAGCGGCATGCCAACTGGCTGCGTGACTACCTTCTTCAGCATCCCGTCAAACTTGCCCGCGCGCGCTTGGAGGAACGGGTGCAGGGCCGTGCGCTCGGCGATATCGCCCCGGCGGCCGAAGAGCTGCAACGGTTGCTCAAGGGCTTGCAGGAAGCCTTGGCCGCGAGCCGCAATGGCGAAGGCTCACTTGTCCTCGCCTCCAACCTGCCCACCCTGAAATGGGAGCTGCGGGATGCCCTCGGGCGCGTCCGGCGTGGCCAGGGACCCGAGCGCCTCACGGGGCTCGCCTTCGCCAACTACGAACTTTCCTATCATGCGCCTGCCGTTGTGAAGGAGAAGAAATCGGTCGCCGTAATTCCCGGGCGTGCGAACACGCTGACCCTCGACTTCGATCATTATCCGGTGGAAGTGCGAAATTTCCCGACCGACGCGCGACTCAGCTTCGATGAAGAGCCGGTCGACGTGTTGCCTGATGGACGGATTTTCGTGCGCGGCAGCGTCCCGCTGGTCGCATTTCGCGCTGGCTATCTGCCTGCCGCCGCCGTGACCGATGTAGCCAATCCGATAATCGAGTTCAAGTGGGTGCCCCTCGAACATGCCGATCTGGTTGAATCCTATCTGGCCGGGCTGGCCCGGCATGCGCCGCTGGACCGGATGGAACTCCTCTCGATGCTGGAAACCGCCACGCAGGGAACGAAACTCATTCCACCGGAGCGCTGGCTAAAGATTTTCTCTGAAATCGAAGCCGTGCTGGCCGGTGAACCTAACCCGGCGAAGCGCGTGTCTGGTTTTGTCTCCTTGGCCAACGAACTGCACGCTCGGGAC
>JBKJRG010000796.1:0-4727 GCA_046594805.1 Opitutaceae bacterium
TTGCCGGCCAGTTCCTGGATTCCCGCCTGGCCGTCCAACTCAGCGTTGAAGCCACTTTTCAGGAGCCGGATGGCCAGCGGACTTTTCTCCAGGATTTCGTTCGCCCATTTCACGCCCTCGGATTCGAGCTGGGCCACCGGCACCACGGTGTTGACCAATCCCATGTCCAGCGCCTCGCGCGCGCCATATTGCCGGCAGAGAAACCACATCTCACGGGCCTTCTTCTGCCCGATCACGCGCGCCAGGTAACCCGAACCAAAGCCGCCGTCGAAACTACCCATCTTCGGGCCGACCTGCGCGAAGATCGCATTGTCCGCGGCGATGGTCAAATCGCAGACCACGTGCAGCACCTGGCCGCCGCCAATCGCGTAGCCGGCGACGAGCGCGATGACCACCTTCGGCATCGACCGGATCAGTTTCTGCAGCTCGAGCACGTTGAGCCGCGGCACGCCGGCCGCATCGATGTACCCGGCATGGCCACGCACGGTCTGGTCGCCGCCGGCGCAGAAGGCATATTTTCCGTCGGTGTGAGGCCCGGCACCGGTGAGCAACACGACGCCGATGGCGGAATCCTCGCGCGCATCGGTAAAGGCATCGAACATCTCGGCCACCGTTTGGGGCCGAAACGCGTTGCGCTTCTGCGGCCGGTTGATCGTCACCCGCGCGATGCCGCCGGATTTGTGGTAAAGGATGTCCGTGTAGGTTTTGGCGACCTGCCATTCGGGAATCATGACCGCAGCGTGGAAAGTTTCGGCCCGGTTGTCCATGGGCCAGCGCGGCAAGTCCTTCGCCTGTGCCTCCCGGCGCGGCACGCGCAGCGAGCCACCGCAAAATCAAGCACTTTTCGGTCGGGGGCTTGAAACTGCTTGGACCACTTGCGCCGTTGCCGAACACTCCCACCCCTTCATGAGCAGCCCTGCCACCGCACCCGGAAAATCCGCGGCCCAAATTGCCCTCGGGATCGGCGCGTTGGGGGTCGTTTTCGGCGATATCGGGACGAGCCCGCTTTACACCATTAGGGAGTGCCTGCACGTGCTGCCCCCGGCGGAGCACCGGGTGGCCGTCCTCGGCGTTTTGTCCCTCGTGTTCTGGTCCATGATTCTCGTGGTGAGCGTGAAGTATACGCTGTTCGTCCTGCGCGCCGACAACCGCGGCGAGGGCGGCATTTTCGCGTTGATGTCGCTCGGCCAGATCGATCACGGCTCGCGCCACAAGCTCACGCTCGGGGTGCTGATTGTCCTGATCGGGGCGGCGATGCTCTGCGGCGAGGCGATCATCACGCCGGCCCTCACCGTGTTGAGCGCAGTGGAAGGCATGAAGCTGGTGTGGCCCGGCGTCGAACACCTGGTCGTGCCGCTTTCCTGTTTGATTCTCGGCGTGTTGTTCGCTTTTCAGCATCACGGCAGCCACATCATGGGCAAAATCTTCGGCCCCGTGATGCTGCTGTGGTTCATCGTGCTGGGCGGACTCGGGCTCTGGCGCGTCGTGGAGAATCCCAGCGTGTTGCAGGCACTCAATCCGATGCTCGGACTGGAATTGCTGATCACCCACCCCCGCGAAGTCTCGGTCCTGCTGGGGGCAGTGGTCCTGGCCTTCACGGGCGTGGAGGCGCTCTACGCCGACATGGGCCACTTTGGCCGGCGCGCGATCACCACCGCCTGGTATGTGGTCGTGTTACCCGGACTCACGTTGAACTATTTTGGCCAGGGCGCGTTTTTCCTGTCGGGGCGCGGCTCGGCGGAGAATCCCTTTCTCGCGATCGCGCCGGAAGGCGCCCCGCGTTACGCGTTGCTCGCATTGTCGGTCCTCGCGGCAATCATCGCGAGCCAGGCCCTGATTTCGGGCGCCTATTCGCTCCTCCGGCAGGCGATCCAACTGGGCTACTTTCCCCGCCTGCTGGTGAAGCACACCAACCCCGACCAACGCGGCCAAATCTATCTCCCGCTGGTCAACAGCGCGCTCGCGATCGGCTCGATCACGACGGTGATCGGGTTTCAATCCAGCTCGGCCCTGACCGCCGCGTACGGCATCGCCGTGACCGGGACGATGATCGTGACCACCATCGTGCTCTTCTTCGTGATGCGGCGGGCCTGGCGCTGGCCCCTCTGGCAGGCGACGGTGGTCTGCGCGTTTTTCCTCTTCATCGACGTCGTTTTCTTCAGCGCCAACCTTCACAAATTCCTCGACGGCGGCTGGCTGCCGGTGGCGATCGCGCTGGCCATGGTGGCAATCATGACCACGTGGAAGCTCGGCAAGTCCGAGATTTTCCGCCGGATCTACGCCAACGAGATTACCGAGGACGAGTTGAAGAACATTGCCTCGAGCAAGCACATCGCTCGCGTGCGCGGCACGGCGGTGTTCATGGCCGGCAATCCCACCGGCACACCACTCGTCCTCCTGCATCATGTGAAGGCCAACAAGGTGCTCCACGAGACGGTCGTGTTGCTGAGCATCATCACGCTCGACGTTCCGTTTGTGCCGCCCACGGAAAGGACGGAGGTCCGCGAAATCGGCGAAGGCGTGTGGCGCGCCCTCTCTCGTTATGGCTACATGGAATCGCCCGACGTCACCGATCTGGTGGAGAAGATCCGCGACCTGGGCGTGCCGCTCAAGCCGTCCGAGGCGACCTTCTATTTCAATCGCGAAATGATTATCACCGGCGGCGACGCCAAAATGTGGGAATGGCAGAAGCACTTCTACAGCTTCCTGAGCCGTAATGCGCGTCAGGCCCGCGATTATTACCACCTGCCGCCGATGCAGATCATCGAGGTGGGTTTGCCGATTCAACTGTAGGCCGCCCGGCGCTGGGCCCGGGGAACTGCGGCGGCTGTTCCGTGGCAGGGCTGGCGCCCGCCCTACCCCAGGCCGGCGGCCAGCTCCGCGAACATCTGCTTGCGGAGGGCCGCGTCGTTTTTCCGATCCGTGCGAAGTTCGAGCACGCGCAGGCCGGCGGCGGGCAGGGTGGCGACGAGCTCGGCAAAATGCGTCCAATCGCGGACGGGTACGTGTTCAACGCCATAGGCGCCGCACAGCTTCCCAAAGTCCGCCTCCTGCGGCGTGGCGAAGTATTCCTCGAACGCCGTTTCGAATTGCGCAATGGGCAGGTGTTCGAAAATTCCGCCGCCGCGATTGTTGATCAACACCACGGTGAGCGAGCCGCGAAACTTCGGCCGCAGGAGAAAGCCATTCGTGTCGTGGAGCAACGCGAGGTCGCCCGTGAGCAGGACCGCCGGAAGCTCCGCGGCGTGCGCCACGCCCAGTGCGCTCGAAAGCGTGCCGTCGATCCCGTTCGCGCCGCGGTTGCCCAGCGGCCGAATTCCGCGATCGCTCGCGGGCCAGACGTATTCCACGTCACGCACCGGCATCGAATTCGCGATGAACAAGGGCGTGCCAGCCGGCAAATGCTGGGCGAGCAACCACGCCGCTTTCGGTTCGAACATCCCCTGCTCCGCCTTCAACCGCCCATCCAGCGCCGGCCGGCTCTTCTGCTCGTAACGCGCCCACATCCGCTCATAGCCATTCGCGTCCGGCGCGACGGGCAGCGCGGCCGCGAGCAGCGGAAGCGAAATGGGCAGGACGATGGTCCGCCCGTGCAGCGCATCGCGGTTGTCCACCCGCTCCGTGGCGAGCCAGATCGTCGCGGCGCTCTCCTCCAGCCACCCGCGCAGCACCTTGCTCGTCGGCCAGCCGCCCAGGCACAGCACCACCTCGGGTTTCAACCGTCCGGCGGCAGCCGGATTGCGCAGGATGAGATCGTAGGTCGTGATCAGGTGGGGGACGCGCGCGGCGTGATGGCGCAGCGGCGAGAGCCCGTCCGCCAGCACGGGCCAGCCCAGCCGGCGCGCGACTTCGCCCACTGCGGCGATAAACGGCTCCACTGCGCCCGGCTGCGCCGGACCCACGACGATGGCTCCGTGCACGTCCGGTGAAATCCGCGGCAACACCCCTTGCAGCCCCGCCGGGATCGGTGGGGCAAGCTGCGAGAAAAAAAGCGACCAGTCGATCGTCGCCGCGATTTTTGCCGCCTCGCCGCCATCGTCGAGCGGAGCCAGCGGATCGCGGAATGGCACGTTGAGGTGCACGGCGCCCGGCGTGGGAGCGAGCGTCCGGTTGACCGCGTGGGCGACGGTTTGCCGCACATAACGCAGCCGGGGCTCGGAGGCCTCCGGCACGGCAAGCTCATGATAAAAGTTCACGTAGTCGCCGAAGAGCTTCTGCTGGTCAATCGTCTGCCCCGACGCACAGGCCCGCAGCTCCGGCGGTCGATCCGCCGTCACCACCAGCAACGGCACGCCGCTCTCGCGCGCCTCGATCACCGCCGGAAAGAAATTCGCCGCCGCCGTGCCGCTGGTGCAGACGAGGACGACGGGGCGTTGGGTGGGCTTCGCCAACCCAAGGGCGAAAAACGCGGCCGACCGCTCGTCGAGCACCGGGATCGCCTCGATGGCCGGATGCGCGGCCAGCGCGAGCGTCAGCGGCGTGGAGCGCGAACCGGGGCAGACGACGGCATGGCGCACGCCGCAACGCACCAGGGTTTCCACCAGCACGCCCGACCAGAGGGAATTGGCGGTGCGCGCATCAGGCGATGGATGGGCAGTCATGGCGCGCGGCTAGTACAGCGACAAGTTAATTACGTTACGTAGTGCCGTGACAGTTTTCTGTCGGCGTCTTGACGGGTGAACTTCCACTGGATTCCGCAGGCCGCACGGTTGCGACGGCGTTTCCAC
>JBKJRG010000019.1:0-6148 GCA_046594805.1 Opitutaceae bacterium
TTCTTGTTCACGTCGACGCTCAGCACGGCATATTCAGTGCGGAACAGGTTCAGGAAGTTGTTGTCCGCGGTTTCGCGGACGAAAGCCACGTTGGCATTCAGGCCGGGCAGGATTTCCTGGTCGATCGACGCCGTGAAGGTGCGGAGCCGGCGGTCCTGGATACTCGGGTTGAAGTTGGTTTTGTGCAGGTCGGCGAACCGGTTGTCATACATCCGCTGCGGGGTGAAGATCTGAACCGACGGCGGGAACGGCGAGAAGAAGGCGTAGCCGGTGTTGATGTTGTAGGCCCGGTCGACGGTGCCATCGATGTTATACATCACGGTCGGCTGGTTGGACCCCACGCGCGTGATCCCCGCGGGCACGGGCGCGGTCGAGGTGTTGTCATAGGTGGGCCGGCCGGCGAGGATCCACGGCGTCACGGCATCCTCCGGCGTGATTGAGTTGGGATTGTCGGAATCGATCTTGATGGCCTCATACGACGCGCGGAGCGTCGTCTTCCGCCACGGCTTGAAGGTCCCCGCGAGGTAGAGCCGCTCATCCTTGTTCCACGCCGGCTGCTGCTTGAAGCCGCGGTCGGAGTAGACGCCCGCGAAACGGAAGGCCAGGACGTCCTTCTTCGCGACCACGTTCGAGTTCAGGGTCACGCGCTGGTCGCCGTGGCTGCCGAAACGGTAGCTCGCATCGTTCCGCGTGCGCGAGAGGTTCGCGAGCGCGGACGAAAAGTTGACGATGCCCGAAGGCGAGCCCAGGCCGGCGAGGATAGAGTTCGGACCGCGGCTGATCGTCACCTGATCGAGGTTGTAGGAGTCGAAGCCGACGCCGGTGCCGATGGTGAAGAAGTAATCGCGGGTGATGTTCGGCGCCTGCAGGCCGCGCACGCGGCTCACGTTATTGGGATTGGAGGCGATGTCGTCGGTGGGTTTGCCCAGCGACGAGGTGGAGGACGTAAAGTCGCGACTGCCTTCCGTATTCGCGGCGTAGGCCATGAAGTCGTTGATGTCGACCGCCCCGATGTCCTTCATGAATTCCTTCGTGAGCACCGTGATCGGCGCCGCGAGGTCCTTCAACTCGGTGTTGATGCGGCTGCCCGCGAGCGTGGCGGTGGCGCGGTAGCCTACGTCCTTGCTGGTATCGACCACGAAGGGAGACAACTTGACGATCGTGTCAGGATCCTCGCTCGACGCGGTGGCAGACGAGCTGCGGGGGGTGGCCGGTGTGACGGACTGGGCCAATCCCGAGACTAGCGGCAGCGAAAGCGCGGCCGCCAACGTAAAGCGGCGAGCTCTCGCGGTCAGGTGGGTGGTTTGCATTGGTAGGGGTGATTAATCGCGCTGGAAAAACAGCAGTGGGGAAGCGAACGCAAAATCGTCGAGTCGGCAGTTTTGTGTCAACAGTTTTTTGGGTGATAAAACTGTTTTACAAACCGCCTGCCGAGTTCTCGCACTCAGAACCTTCCGATCGCGAGCATCGGGCCGCGCGCTTCGAACGCCTGCTCGGTGGCCGTGCCATCGGGCCACCGCACGCACACGCGGCGCGGCTGCTGGTCCGCCGGCCAGCCGAAAAAGACGCCTGCCGCCGACTGACTGCAGACGCCGCCGCCGGCGTGGATTTCGCCACTCGCAGTCGATCCGTCAGCAAACTCCAGCGCGATGCGCGCACCGACCGCGGCCGGATTGCCCGCCCCGCCTCTCAACACGATACGCACACCGCGACGGCCCGACTGCGGTTGGTTCCGGAATGCGAGGGTCGCTCCGTCGTTGCGCGTGACGAGGAAATCCGGCCATCCGTCCCCATCCAGGTCCAGCATGGCGAGCGCATCGCCGTCCCCCGCGACCACCAGGCCGCTCGCCCCCACGGGGATCGCTTCGAATCCCCCGCGACCGTCGCCGCGGAGCAGCTGGCTGAGTCCGCCGTCCATCCGGCCAACGAACGGAATCGGCGAGTGCGCGTTCTGGACGCCGTAGATGTCGGCGCACCCGTCACCGTCGAAATCCCCCGCGATCAGCCCGTCCAACGGTGCGATTTGTGCGATGCGTGGCAGCGGTGCGAAGACGTGGGTTCCCTGCGGCTGGCTTAAAAAGACCCCACTGCAGAATTGCGTCGCCGCGAATCGCTGCGCCGCGGCCAGTTTGTCCGCTCCGAGAATCTCCTCGAGGGTGGCGCGGGCGTAGAGATCGTTGCGGGGAAAGCGCCGCAGAATCGCGGGCAGCGCCGCACCCAGGTCTTTGCGCGCGCGCCGGGGATACAGCTTGCCGCCCTCAAAGTGCGCCTCGACCAGCTGGGTGGTGTCGTCGCCCTTGAAGTCGCCGACGAAGAGCAGCGCCGGCTGCCCGGCCCTCGCGTGATACGGCGTGTTCAGCCCGACATTCCCGACCACATAGTCGGGCCGGCCGTCGCGATTGAAATCCGCCGTTGCGATCGAGGTCCACCAGCCCGTGCCGGCCGCGGCGAAGCCCGCTTTCTCGGTCCAGTCTTCGAAACCTCCACCTCCACGGTTGTGGAAATACTTCACCAGCCCCCACTCGACCGTCACGAGGAGATCGATCCATCCGTCGCCATCGACGTCGCTCCACAGCGCGGAGGTCACCATGCCCACGTCGCGCAATCCCGGCGCGATCGCGTCAGTCACGTCGGCGAACGTCCCGCCGCGATTGGCCAGCAGGGCACTGCGCGGCGTCCGCGGATACTGCCCCGGCACAACGCGCGCACCGAGAAAAACCCCGAGCCGCCCGGAGCGGTCGAAGTCCGCGGCCACGGCCGCGCCGACGCTGATCGGCAGGCGCGGCAGCGCGGCCGCGGGGGCCGGTCGGAACGCGCCCTTGCCATCGTTCAGCAGCAGCCGGGGTTGATACTCGCCCGCTCCGGCCGGCAACGCAGCGCCGCCCTTCGTCTGCAAGAGGTCGACCGTGCCATTCCCGTCCGCATCGAACAACAGGAGCGGACCGTCGTTGAGCGTGCCGCCCGCCAGCCCGCTGGCGTCGATCGCTTCGAACCGCGTCGTCGCGGCCACGAGGATGCGGGCCGGGTCGCGTGGCGTGCCGCCGACGATGACGTCGTCCCTGCCGTCGCCGTTCACGTCCCCGATCGCGAGCGCCGGCCCGCGTCGATTCTGCCGCATCGGCAGCAGTGGGTTCTGCCCACTCTCGTCAATTCTCGGTTCGCGAACCCGCAGCGAAAAATTCACGGCCTCGGACACATCCGTGAATTGGGTCGCTGGCTTCGCTTGTGCCGCCGGGACCGGAGCGGCACTCGACGCCGGTTCGGTGACGGTGAAGCGCCGATCGACCGCCAGGTTGGTGAACTCCTGCCGCGCTCCGCTCG
Source organism: Opitutaceae bacterium (assembly GCA_046594805.1). GTDB lineage: Bacteria > Verrucomicrobiota > Verrucomicrobiia > Opitutales > Opitutaceae > ER46. The sequence continues at coordinate 3,322 of JBKJRG010000019.1, forward strand.
GCCATTCCACCGTCACCCGTTTCAGCCGGTCGTCCGGGCCGAGGCCGAAATGCAGCACGGGCTCGGAGCTCGACAGAATCCCGCGCGCGAGCACGAGCTGGCGCACCTGCACGCCCGCGGCGGTCTCGATCCGCACTGTCCCGCCCACGCCAAAGCGGTTCGCCCGTGTGCCGCGCAGTTCGAACACCACGCGGTGGCCGGTTTCGCAGTCGTTGCGCAGGACCGTGACGCCGTCCTGGAAATTGGCGAAGACAAGGTCGAGATCGCCGTCGCCGTCCAGGTCGCCGAACGCCGCGCCGAAGCTCACGCCCCGCTGGTCCAGGCCCCACTCGGCTCCAACTTCGGCGAAACGCACGTCTCCGAGGTTGCGATACGCGAGGTTGGTCTCGGCCAGGACGGGACTCGCCCGCTCAATCCGGGCCTTCTCCGCCGCGGAGCCGGCGGCGGCCAGGCGAGCCAGCAGGTCTGCGTTGTGCACTTCGCGGTGCATGCCATTCGTCACGTGCACGTCGAGCCGACCGTCGTTGTCGAGGTCCTCGAACCGCACCGACCACGTCCAGTCCGTCGCCGCCAGCCCCGCGAGGATCGCCGCCTCAAGGCAGCGGCCGGTGCCGGTGTTCAGGTAGAGCGCGTTGCGGAAGAGCTGCGGCGCGGCGGCCGAATTTTCCGGCACGTCCTCCGCCAGCAGCGCGCGCGACACGGCCATCGTGCGCTGGTCCTTCTGGTGGGTCGTCGCCGCCATCTCGGCGACGAAAAAATCGATGAGGCCGTCGTTGTTCACATCGCCCGCGTCGGCGCCCATCGAGGAATAGGGCATGTGCGGCACCACGCTCGAAATGACGTCCGTGAACGTCCCGTCGCGATTGTTGCGGTAGAGCTTGTCCGGCGCGGCGAAATCGTTGGCCACATACAAATCGCTCCAACCATCCCCATCGTAATCCCACCATACGGCCGAATGCCCCTGCGCCTCGCCGGCGATCCCGGCGTGCGCCGTCACGTTGGCGAACGTGCGGTCGCCGTTGTTCCGGAAAAGGTAATTTCGCCGCCCGCCGGGACTGGCTGCGGCGTCCAGCATGTTCGTCTGGACGAAGACATCCAGCCAGCCATCGCGATCGTAGTCGCAGAACGCCGCCATCACCGAGGCGTCCTTCACGTCGAGCCCGCAGGCCTTCGCCCTCTCCTGGAACGTGCCATTGCCTTGATTGATGTAGAGCAGGTTCGGGGCGTCAAAGCGGCAGACATACAGATCCAGCCACCCGTCGTTGTTCACGTCCGCCCAGGTGGCCCCCTGTTTCCAGATTAGCGCGGCCGGCCCCGTGTCACCCACCCCGGCTTTTTCCGTCACGTCCTCGAAGCGCCAGCCGCCGAGATTGCGAAACAGCCGGCAGCTTTCGGTCTTGCTCACCACGAAGACGTCCGGCCGGCCGTCGCCGTCGTAGTCGCCGATCGCGACCCCGGTGCCGATCGCGCCCACGGCGAATTCCGTGTGTCGCTCCGCCCACATTTTCGGATCGGCGTAGCGGTTCTCCGTCACGATCCCCGTCTCCGCGGCCGGCATCAGGCGGAACATCGTGGCGCCCTGGCGCGCGCTGCGGCGCGCAAGCGGCGCTTCGCGGAGGCCGGCCGGTTCGGCCACTTGCCCGAGGGACGCGAGCGCCGTCGCCAGCGCGAGCGACGCGACAAGCCACACGGGACTTTGCTTGTGTCGGGTTAGGTCCAACGCTTGCGTGAGTGTTTAACGAAACGGTGCAACTGCAACGCAGAAGATGAACCTCCGCGCGCGCGTCCTCTCCCGGAGCTGGCTGATCGTTCTGGTCTGCGCGGCGGGATTCCTCGCGTGGAGCCACGCCCAGCGTGCGCAGCGCGTGCAGCAGGTCACGGCCACCGATAGCGAGGATGCGCTGGTCGATCCTGCGTCGCCGACCGGCTATGCCGGCGGGAAACGCTGGCTCATCGTCCCGCAGGCCAGCCACCGCAGCTACCAGTGGCTGGCGGAGACGCAGCAGATGCTCGCGCGCGGGGAATGGCGCGTGCGGCGCATCGACTCCGAGAACGCGCCGTTCGGTCGCGAAGTGCACGCGGCGTCGCCTTACCGCTGGTGGCTGGGTTTGCTCGCGTGGGGCCATCACGTCGTCGCGGGACGTCCGCTGGGCCAGGCGGTCGAGTGGGCCGCGCTGTGGGCGGATCCGTTGCTGCAACTGGCGCTGCTCGTCGGCACCACCCTCTTCGTCGCGCGGCAGTTCGGCGGGTTGCCGGCGGCGCTGTTCGCCGCCGGCCTGGCCACGCTGTATCCCCTCGCCGGACACTTCCTGCCCGGAGTGCCGGACGATCATGGCCTCGTCGCGGCGGCCGCGCTGTGGTGCGTGCTGCCGTTGCTCGCTCCGCCCGGCCCGCGGCATCACTTCGTCGCCGGCATCGCGGGCGGACTGGGTTTGTGGGTGAGCGTCTCGCACCAGGCGCCGATCCTCGTGGGAATTTTTGTCGGCGGCCTGCTGGCCGCGTGGGTCGGGCGAACGCCCGCCGGCTCGGGCGCAAGCGGCGAGGCGGGCCCGCCCTCGCCGTGGCGCCGGTGGGCGTTGGGCGGCGCATTGACCAGCTTGCTCGCCTATCTGCTGGAATATTTCCCGTCGCACATGGCGTGGCGGCCCGAGGCGAATCATCCGCTCTACGCTCTGGCGTGGCTCGGATTGGGCGAACTGCTCGCGCGGGCCGAGGACGGGATCAAGCGCCGGAACTTTCGGCTGACCCGCCTTGACGCGGCGCTTTTGCTCGGCGCGATCGCCGCCGTCGCCGCCCTGCCGGTCGCGTTCTTCCTGACGCGCACCAC
>JBKJRG010000060.1:0-2556 GCA_046594805.1 Opitutaceae bacterium
TCCTTCGCAACCGGCAGCGCCAGCGGCGCGGTCGTCGGCACCGCCGCGCCCGTGATCATGCGATCAAGGTCGGTGTAGTGGGCGGTGACCGCGCCCGGCTGAAAGAGCCCCCCAATCAGGAACTGGTCGCGGAGTTCCTCCGTCGAGAGCGTGTTGGTGGCGGCGGGGGAAGGAAAGTAGTGGAGCTTCATGAAAATGAATCGGAGGGACGCCTGCCGCTACGCAGAACGCTTTTCGTTTGCGGGCACGCCGGAGGGTCTATTCGAAACTGCATTGCACCCGCAAGCGTGCCGCTGCCGCGGGCCGATCGCCCTCGCGCGAGCCGTTGACACTCCGATTTTCCCGTCGCCATCCTGCGCGCTTCCCGCCGTGCCGATCAGAGCATCGACCTGACGATTGAAACCGCCGCGGCAGTGATTCTTTCGCAGCTCGCCCAGCCGTTGCGTGCCAAACCGATCGTGAAGACGATCCCGCCGCAGCTCGTCATCGGCGAATCGACCGGCCCGGCGAAGGGCTGAAGTGATGGGGCAGTGGCTGCGGCTTCCAGCCGCAGATGGGATTCGTAATCCATCGTTCGAACAAAATGAGGATCTGCGGCTGGAAGCCGCAGCCACTGCCGAAGCCGGCAGGATGCCGGCGCTACTTCTTCCCCAGCGCCAGCGCGCGGGGCAGCACCACCTGCCAGTGTGCCTCGGGAATGATCGGGCCCATGTGCTGCACGGTTTCCGCGCCCAGCAGCGAGGCGATCGCACCGCAGGCGGGCAGCGGCCAGCCGCGCAGGTGGCCGAAAAGAAAACCCGCGGCCCAGGCATCGCCCGCGCCATTGGTGTCGACGACATCGGCCACCGCCACGGGTCCGATCCGGTGCAGCGTCTGCTCGTGCGCAATCCACGCGCCCTCCTTGCCAACCTTGACGGCGGCCAACACGCCATGCCCGGCGAGTTTTTTTGCCAGCACGGCGTAGTCGGATTTCTCATCCTGGAAGAGCGCGCGAATCTCGTCCTCGTTCGCGAACACGACGTCGATGCCTTTTCGGAACTGGCTGAAGAGCCAGTCGCGCGACGCGTTGACCACCTCGAAGGACGAGAGGTCCAGGCTCGTGGTGCAGCCGCCCGCCCGCGCTCCGGCGAGGACGGCATCGGCGAGCGCCCGATTGAACACCAGGTAGCCTTCGACGTGCGCGTGGCGGCAGTCCTTGAAATCGGCCGCGCTGATTTCCTGCGGCGAGAGCGTCATCGCCGCGCCGAGGGAAGTGCGCATGGTGCGCTGGGCGTCCGGCGTGACCAGCGCGAGGCAGCGCGCGTTGCCGGCGGTGCCCGTCTTGAACCGGGTGCCATCGACCCCAGTGGTTTCAAAAATATTCCGGTAAACCCGCGCGAGCTCGTCGTGGCCGAGCTTGCCGAGGAACGTGCTGCGGAGCCCGAGGCGGGTCGCGTTGAAGGTCGCATTGGCGGCGGAACCGCCGGTCGAATAGGCGGGCTCGCCGTCGAGCCGCGCGAGGATGCCCTGCATCTCGGCGTCATCGACCAGCACCATGCCGCCCTTGTCGCCCCGGACGTGCTGCAGGAATTCATCGGGGACTCGCGCGAGCAAATCCATGATCGGCGAACCTACGCCGATGAGATCAAAAGTAGGCATGAGGGGGGGAAGTCGAAAGAGGGAGCGGAGGACGGAAAATAAGAAATGAGGAAACGGCAAAAAGAAGAAACGCCGCGGACCGGACGGAAAAGCAGAATGAAACGCTCCGCCCCAGTTTCTTATTTTTGCCGTTTCTTATTTCTCCCTTTATCAGCACCCCTCAGCCTGAAACCGTCAGGCTCGTGGCCAGGATCGGTTCCTCGTCAATTTCGATCAGCAGCCCATATTCCCCGGCCTGCGGGAAGGAGAGATTGCGGATTTCATTAATCAGGTTGATCCGGTGCAGAGGGCTTTGCGATTCGAAGGGCCGCTCGAGCAAAGGCTGCGGATTGGTGGCGTCGAGTCCCATCGAGATGCGCAACTTGTGCTGCCCCGGCGCGCAGTCCGTGATGGTCAGGAACCAGATCATGAAAGGGTGGGTGACCGGAAACTGCCGCGCCTGGATATTCGAAAAAATGCCAAGAATGGTGTGTTTGCCCGAGCCGGGATCGATGTGGACGGCGTCACAGGTGAGCCACGCGAGCAGCTGAGGTTTTGATTGCACAAGGTGCAGCAGGCCCGCCGCCCCGGCGCGGGGCAAGACCGGAAAGGAGCCCTCACGACCCGATCGGAATTTTGACTTGGAGAAAACCCGCGAGACGGGCTTCTATAAGTGATGCGTCTCGCCGTGCTGGCCCAACTCGCGGCCTTGTCGTCGTCCGACCCTTTTCAAGGTCATCCCAAATGGCTCGTGCTCCTGGTGGGGACCCTCTTGGCGGCGGTCCTTCTGTGGATTTTCGGCAAGCTGATGAAATGGACGATCTGGGTGCTGATCGTGGTCGTGGTCATCGGCGGGCTGATCGCGGCCGGCCGCCCCTTCCTGAACGCCTGATCCCGAGTCGCCAATCTGGGTAATCGCGGAAGCGCGGAAGGGCGGAA
>JBKJRG010000680.1:0-3500 GCA_046594805.1 Opitutaceae bacterium
GGGATGCCGACGGCCGGATGTGGGTGGTGGAGATGGCCGACTACCCGTTGGGCATCGACGGTCGGGGCCGGCCGGGTGGCCGCATCCGAATACTGGAGTCGACGAAGCGGGATGGTCGCTACGACAAATCGACCCTGTTTGCGGACAACCTGAGTTATCCCACCTCGTTGCGGCCCTGGCGCGGTGGCGTGCTGGTCACGGCGATTCCCAATGTGCTTTTCCTCGAGGACACCGATGGGGACGGTCGGGCCGACCGGACCACGGTGCTCTTCAGCGGGCTCGGGGAGGGAAATCAGCAACACCTCGCGAACGGCTTCCAGTGGGGGCTCGACGGCTGGCTGCACATGGCCAACGGCGACAGCGGCGGCAAGGTCGCCTCGGTCAAAACCAAAGCTGTGGTGGAAATCGGCCGGCGCGACTTCAAGCTCCAGCCCGATACCGGCCGGATTGAGTTGCTCGCGGGCCAGTCACAGTTTGGCCGGAGCCGCGATGACTGGGAGAACTGGTTTGGGTGCAACAACTCGAACCCGATCTGGCATTACGCCCTCGAAGATCACTACCTCCGCCGCAATCCGCAGTTCATTGCGCCGAGCGCCGTGGTGACCGTCTCCAGCCGGCCGGGGGCGGCGCCGGTCTTTCCCGCGAGCGAGACGATCGCGCGGTTCAACGACCCCCACGGTTTCAACGCCTTCACTTCCGCCTGCAGCGTGATGGTCTACCGCGACGAGCTGCTCGGCGCCGAGTATGCGGGCAACGTCTTCGTCTGCGAACCCGTCCACAATCTCGTACACCGCGAGGTCATCCGCCCGGCCGGGGCGACCTTCAAGGGGGAACGAGCTCCGATGGAACAACGCTCCGAGTTTTTTGCCTCGGCCGACGGGTGGTCGCGGTTTACCGCCGCGCGCGCCGGTCCGGACGGCGCGCTCTACATCGTCGACATGTACCGCCTGGTGATCGAACACCCGAAATGGATTCCGGACGCGTGGCAGAAGTTGATCGGCAACCTCCGGGCCGGAGAAGACCAGGGCCGGATTTATCGGGTGCGGCCCAAAGGCACGCCCCTCCGTCCGGTGCCTGCGCTCGAGCGGGCGGGCACTGCGGCGCTCGTCGCTGCGCTGGAAAATCCCAGCGGCACCGTGCGCGACCTCGCGCAGCAACAATTGACCTGGCGGCAGGATAAATCAGCGACCGCCGCACTCGAACAGTTGCTCCGCGACTCGACGCGAGCCGCGACCCGGGTGCAGGCGCTGGCTACGCTCGGAACGATCGGAGGGCTGAAAGTCCGCGGGGTGGAGCGCGCACTGGGAGATGTCCACCCGGGCGTCCGCCGCCACGCCTTGCGGTTGAGCGATGCGTTCGCCCGGACGAAACCGGCGTTGCTGCCACGCATCGCCGCTCTGGTGACCGATCCGGACGCGAGTGTGCGCCAGCAGGCCGCTTACTCGCTCGGCGAGTGGCGCCAGTCGGAAGCGGGGCGGGCCCTGGCGAAACTAATCCAAGCGGACGACGATCCGTTCGTCCGCGCGGCGGCGATGAGCTCGGCGCTGGCACATGCCGAAACACTCTTCACGGAGCTGCGCGCACAACATCCCGATGACCATCCGACGGTGGTCGAGCTGGCGATCGTTACGGGCAACGCGGGGGCGTTGGGCCGCGCGCTCGGCGCAATCGCGCGTCGCGGTTCGGCTGCGGAGTCGACGGTTCAGTTCAACGGAATGACGCGGGTGCTCGACGGACTTCAGCGCAACAATTCCTCGCTGGCCCAGTGGGAAAAAACCGGTGGCGCGGCTTTGCGCGAGCCATTGGCTGCGGTTGAACCGGTTTTTGCTTCCGCCCGTCGGGTGGCGCTCGATCTTGGGGCGGACTCCATCAGCCGCATGGCGGCGGTGAGCCTGCTCGGTCGCGGCCGGGGACAACAGGACGAAGACGCCGAATTGCTGCTCCGACTGCTGGGCCCGCAATCTCCGACGGAGTTGCAGCTGGCCGCCGTGACCGCCTTGGGCCGGATGAACCGGCCGGCGATTGCGACGCCCCTGCTGGCCGGATGGTCGGGATTCGGCCCGGCGGTGCGCACGGCCGTCCTCGACCTCGTCCTGAGCCGGCCGGCGTGGGCGCAGCTCTTGCTCGACCGCGTCGAAGCGACTCCCGGTTTGGCCGCTGAAATTGATCCGGGACGCAAGCAGGCGCTGACGCAGCACAACAACGCGGAGCTGGCGGCGAGGGCGACCACCGTCTTCAACGCCGGGCTGGATCCCAACCGCCAGAAAGTCATCGAACGTTATTCGACCGCCCTCGAGGGTCTGGTCGGCAACCGGGCAAAGGGCGCGGAGATTTTCACCCTGGCCTGTGCCGCGTGTCACAAATTCGGAGACGTGTCCGGCCGGCTGATCGGACCCGACCTCGCGGCCGTGAAGGACCGGACACGCCCGTATCTCCTCACGCACATCCTCGATCCGAACCGGGCAGTGGAAGATCGCTACCTGCTCTACACGGCGACCACGCAGGACGGACGAACGCTCGCTGGCATGCTGGCCGCCGAGACGGGCAACAGCGTGACTTTCCTCGGCCTGGACGGCGCCGAGCAGGTCGTGCTGCGCACGGAGCTTCGAACCCTCGCCAGCACCGGCCGCTCGCTGATGCCGGAAGGCCTCGAGGCCGCGGTCAACGAGCAGGCGATGGCGGACCTAATCGCGTTTCTGGCGGAGGGCCTATCGGCGGTTAGATGATGCCCAGTTGAAAAATCACAGGCCGAGCCAATTTCTCAGAGACCCTGCAAGAGCCGAGGCATCCGTCGCGCTAAATTTTCCGATCGATTTGACGACCAGCCGATCTTCAATCGTGGCGATTTGTGACTTGATTCCACAGGGGACATTCAATCCGGCAGACTTCCAACCGCCCAAAGCGACTTCGACGTTCTGAAGTTGAGATGATATGGGAGCGACGAAGAGGTCGCCGGGATGTGTGCGGTGACCGAGTACTACCGCCGGCCGCACTTTCCGACTGCTCAAGTCCGTGAACGGAATCGGCAGCAGTACGACTTCATTTCTGGAGAAGCTCATTGAACACGTCGTCCGAAGCCTCCCACGCCTGCGTGAGATTTTCCTCACTTACACGCAGCCAGAGATCGCGCTCGGCATCTGCGGGGTGAGTTTGAATGGTCACCGTGACAGGCGTCTTGTCCGGCAGCGGCAATGGAGCGGGGAGTATCAGGATCCCGTTTTCATAAATCGCCTCCACCGTTTTAGTCATGATTCCATTCTACCGAGGCTCCCGCGAGTGGCAAGAACTGCAAACGCCCTAACGCATTTTCAGCACCGCGTAGGTCCGCTTGCCCTTCCGCAGCAGGACGAAATTCCCGAACAGCACGTCGCTGCTCGTTATGGCGCGCGTGACTTCGCCGACGCGGATATTGTTCACGTAGATTCCGCCACCCTCGACATCCTTGCGGGCCTGGCCTTTCGAGGGCGACAGCCCGCTGTGCACCAGCAAGTCGATCAAGG
>JBKJRG010000215.1:0-2775 GCA_046594805.1 Opitutaceae bacterium
CTTGTCGGGCGTCGGGTACGCATTCCAATGCGCGCCAAAGGGCGCGCCCAGCCGCTCGACCACCTTGGGCCGGAGCGGCCACAGGTCGCCGTCCGCGGCGGCGCGCATCTGCGCCAAGATCTCCGGCGCATCGCCCGCATAGTCGGTGGGCAATTCCCAGCTGGCCCGCGTCCATTTCCCGTGATGCGCACACCAAACGAGAATGGTGACGAGCACGAGCAGCCCCACGCGCCAGGAAGCGGCGCATGCCGTGGCAAAAAATCGAGACGGAAGTCGCACAGGCAGAAAGTGAGGGGTTAAGCGACTCACGCACCTGAAAGAACGGCCTCGGCGGGCGCAAGGGTCATCTTTCGGAGAACGGAGCAGGCCTGGGCCCAAACCGGCCGGTCCGGTCCCGTAAAGTTTTGCCAATACCCGCGCCGCCACTTTCGCTCGCTGCCCTGCCTTCCTTCCGCTCCACCTCCCGCTCTTCGCCCGACGGCGGCGCCTTTTCCCGGCGCTTCGCGTCCTACGACGGATTGTTCTTCGACGAGTTAGAGCGTGAGTCGGCCTGGCTGCGCGAGATCGGCACGATCCAGCTGCCGCCGCTGGACGGCGCGCGCGAGCTGGTGCTGCGCGGCTTGGTCCAACCGCACGCGGACGCGCGCGGCGCCGAGCGCGGCGTGCCCGCATTGCGGGTGCTGGCGAATGGCCGGCTCGCCGGCGAACTCCGCCCGCCGGGTTCCGGCGAGTGGACCCTGCGCGTCACCGTGCCGCCGGACCAGGCGGTGACCCTGACCCTCGAATTGCTCGGGGTGGGCTTTACCAACATGCTGGCGTGGCTGGGCCGCTGCACGGGCTTCGGGCCATGGCAGCGTTTTCGCGCCCAGAACAAGAATCGCCAGCTCCGGCTCCGCACCGTCGCGCGGGCGGACGGCGAGATCATCTTCGATTTTTCGCGCCGCGATGCCCCCTATTCGGCCGCATATGCGAGCCGGCATGCCAAGCTTGGTTTGAACATCGTCGGTTTCCTCACCGCCGATCTTGGCGTCGGCGAATCGGCCCGTTGCATGGTCCGCGCCGCCGACGCGGCGGGGATTCCCGCCGCGCTCGTGCCGCTCAAGCTCCACTGCAAAAACCGGCAGGGCGACCAGACCTACGCCGCGCGGCTGCAGGAGGAGAACCCCCACGGCGTGAATGTCGTCCACGTCGACCCGCCCGCGTCGCGCGACATCGATTATCACCACGGAAAAAATTTCCGCGCGGGGAAATACAACATCGCCTACTTTGCCTGGGAGCTGCCCGAGTTTCCCGATGCCTGGGTGCCGAGCCTGGACTACTACGACGAAGTCTGGTGTCCCAGCGATTTCACCACCGCCGCCATCGCGTTGAAATCACCGGTGCCCGTGCTGACGATGCCCCACGCGATCGGTTTTGCCATGCCGGGCGGGACCCGCGCCGAGCTTCGCCGGAAATTCGCGCTGCCCGCCGAGGCCTTTCTCTTCCTCACCCTCTTCGATCTCAATTCCTACTCCGCGCGCAAGAATCCCCGCGCCGTGATCGACGCCTTCCGGCAAGCGGGTCTACCCTCCGCAGCATTAGCAAAAGAGGGCGCCGCGCTCGTCGTCAAAGTGCAGAACGTCGCCGGCAATGAGGCGGACTTCGCCGCGCTGCAAGCCAGCGTCCGCGATCTGCCCGGGACGATTCTCATCACCGACACCTTGCCCCGCGCCGACATCTATGCGCTGGAAGCGGCCTGCGACTGCTTCGTATCGCTGCACCGCTCGGAGGGCTTCGGGCTCGCCGTCGCGGAATGCATGTTCCTGGCCAAGCCGGTGATCTCGACCGATTGGTCGGCCACCGCGGAGTTCGTCACGCGCGAGAACGGCTGTCCCGTGCGCGCGCCGCTCGTCACGCTCGAACAAAGCCACGGCCCGTATGCGAAAGGTTCGACTTGGGCGGATCCCGACGCCGCGCACGCCGCCGAGCACATGCGGCGGCTCTTTGACGATCGCGCGCTGGCCGCGAAACTCGGAACCGCGGCCCGGGAGACGATTGTCGCGCGCTTTGCCCCGGCGGCGATCGGCGAACGTTACCGGCGGCGGTTGTCCAGCATCGCAACGTTCTGATTTGGGGCAGCCTCCCCGTAGGGGCGTCGCTTGACGACGCCCGCGGCTACGAGCGCCCTTGAGTGTTCCCATGCGCCGGGTTCGGATTGATCCGCAGTTCCTGGCTCAGCGTGCGCACCGAGGGAAAACGCTACGCCAGCTTGCGCAGCCAAATCTGCCCGCCGCCGCCCCGCGCGCACAACGGCATCCGCTGGCGAAACCACTCGTGCTGCGTATTGAAGAGCCAGCCGGTGAACAGTTCGATCCGGTAGTCCCGATTATTCATCAGAAATGCGCGCAGCAGGTATTGCTCGTTCCACGCGCGCCCCTCCTCCAGCCATTCGCGCGGGTACTCGAGATTGCCCGCGACATCGTGCACGTGGATGAGCACGCCTGGCGCGAGCGCCGGCAGCACGTCGAAGAACAGCCGGTTTACGTCGCTGCCGATCTTGCTGACGTGCGATGAATCGATGAACAGGACATCGTTGGCCGCGAGGGCCTGGAACGGCTCGAGCGGCACCTCCTGCACGCGCTTTTCGATCAGGCTGGCCCGCGCCCTGTCGTCCTCGCGCAGGAGCATCTTCAGCCGCGCCATGTCGGGATCGATGAAGGTAAACTCGATCCGCCCGCCGAAAGCATGCTCGTTCAAATCGAGCATCGCCGCCGAGCTGAAGCCCGACCCGACTTC
>JBKJRG010000310.1:0-3948 GCA_046594805.1 Opitutaceae bacterium
CGCGGCGCATACCTCGAAAACGCCCGCCTGACGATCGAAGGTACGAATCAACAGGTCCTGACGGACGCCACCGGGCGCTATCGACTGACTAACGTCGCGCCAGGCACGGCCAAGGTCGTGGTATTCTACACCGGCCTCGGCTCGCACACGGAAACAATCGCCCTCACCCCCGGCCAGGCCGTGCAGCACGATATTACCCTCAGCGGCACGGCGCGTCCCGCGCGCGCGAGCGACGAGGCGGTGAAGCTCGATGCCTTCACGGTCAACTCTTCGAAGGAGATGGACGGTGCCGCCCTCGCGATCAACGAGCAGCGTTTCGCCAGGAACATCGTCAACGTCGTCGCCGCCGATGAGTTCGGAACGATCGCCGACGGTAGCATCGGCGAGTTCATGAAGTTCCTGCCTGGCATCACGAGCGACTACACCGGCGGCGATGCCCGCCGCTTCTCCATCAATGGCGTGCCCGCGGGCAATGTGCCGATTTCCATGGGTGGTTTCGACATGGCCAGCGCCGCCGGCGCTGGCACCGGCCGCCAGATCGAGCTCGATCAGGTCTCGATCAACAGCATCTCGCGCATCGAGATCAACCGCTCGCCCACTCCCGACACGCCCGGCTCCGCCCTGGCGGGCGCGGTGAATTTCGTGCCGCGCAGCGCGTTCGAGCGCAACAAACCCATTTACAACTACAGCGTGGCATTACTGATGAAGGACGCCGAGCGCGCCTTCGGTCGGGCCACGCCCGGACCGGGTTGGGGCCAGGACAGCCACAAGATTCACTACGGATGGGATATCTCCGCCGTCGTGCCGGTGACAAAGAATTTCGGCTTCACCGTCTCCGGCGGCTACTCGCTCCAATACACCCCGCAGGCCAACACCGCCATGCAATGGGTGGGCGCGGGCATCGGATCGAACGTCGCAGCCAACCTCAACACCGGCCGCCCGGCCACCACGCCGGACAATCCCTACCTCGCCGTGTTCTCCTGGCGCGACAGCGGCAAGAACACCTCGCGCGATTCCTTCTCCACCACGGTCGACTGGCGCCTGACGCCCCGTGATCGCCTCACGCTCGGCTTTTCGTACGGCATGCTGCGCGAGCATTTCGCCACGCGCACGCAGACCTTCACGATCAACCGCGTCGCGCCGGGCAACTGGGGACCGACCTTCACGCACGGCGTCCGGAGCACCTTCCCCGACACCGGCACCGCCATCAATGCCGGGCAGATGACCGTCTCCAACGGCGGCCGGATTCGCCCGGGTCGCACCATCACCCCGTCGCTCCGCTGGCTGCATGACGGCCCGCTCTACAAGTCCGACGCCGGCATGGCCTACGGCAGCTCGCGCATCGATTACAACGACATCGACAAGGGCTTCTTCAACGGGATGACGGTGCAGCGCACTAACGTCACCATCGACTTCGACGACATCTTCTACCTTCGCCCGAACCAGATCACCGTCCGCGATCCCAATGGCAACGTGGTCGATCCCAGCCGGCTCGACAGCTACTCGCTGGTCTCGGCGAACAGCAACCGCCAGCGCACCTACGACACCACGCGCCAGGCCTTTTACAACGTGCGCCGCGACTTCATGGTGCGCGAGATGCCCGTCACGATCAAAGTCGGGACCGACGTCAGGACCAAGGTCCGTGACCTCCGCGGCCCCGGCGGCAATCTCGAGACCTACACCTACGTTGGTGCCGACGGCCGCGCCAGCACCACGCCGGCCACGCAGGCTGGCCTGGTCAACGACGACAGCCCGCTCCCTTTCCTCGACGTCTTGTATTCGCAGCGCATGCCGGACTTCGGCCTGCCGAAGCAGCAGCACGTCAACAACAACAAGCTCTGGTCCGATTACCAAGCGAATCCCTCCCACTGGACGCGCAACGCGAACAACGACTTCATCGCCGTCACCAACTTCTCGCGACGAGCCCAGGAAATCATCGCATCCCTCTTCATTCGCAGCGACGTCTCCCTGCTCAACAACCGCCTGCGCGTCACCGGCGGCGTGCGCGCCGAGCAAACGAACATCGATGCCGAGGGTCCCCGCACCGATCCGGCGCTCGCGCATCAACACGACGCCAACGGCAACGTGCTGCGGGCGGCCAACGGGACCCCGCTCCTGATTGTGCCCACCAACGCCGGCCTGCCCTACTCGCAACTCACGCGGATCGAACGGGGCACCCACGCAAAGAAGGAATACCTCCGATTCTTTCCGAGCATCAACGCGAGCTATAACTTCACGGACGGCTTGATCGGCCGCGTCGCCTACTCGCAGTCCGTGGGCCGCCCTGATTTCAACCAATACGCCGGCGGCGTCACCCTGCCTGACATCGAAAACCTCAACGCGAATTCCCGCATTAGCGTGAACAACGCCTCGATCAAAGCCTGGCAGGCCGAGACGTATATGGCGCGGCTCGAATATTATTTCGGCACCGTCGGCAGCCTCTCGGTCGGCGGTTTCATTCGCGACTACGAGAATTTCTTCCAAAACGTGACCAGCTTCGTCAGCGCGAGCTTCCTCGAGACCTACGGGCTCGATGAGGCCGAGTATGGCTCGATCCTGGTGAACACCCAGTTCAATGATCCGAAGCGCGTCCGGCAGCACGGCTTCGAAATCGACTACAAGCAGTCGCTCACCTTCCTGCCGCAATGGGCGCGCGGCTTCCAGTTCTTTGCCAACATCAGCTCCCAGCGCGCGAAGCGGACCGACAATCTGCAGGACATGAATCCGTTCACGGCCAACTGGGGCCTGAGTTTCACCCGCCAGAAATTCAACCTCCGCATCAACGAAAACTATCGCGGCATCCAGCGCCGGGGCTTGGTGGCCAGCACCGCGACGAACAGCATCGAGCCGGGCACCTACAATTATCGCCCCAAGCGGCTCTACATCGACATCACCGGCGAGTATTACCTGAACCGCAAATTCGGCCTCTTCTTCGCGCTGCGCAATGTCGGCGCCGCCACCGAAGACACCAAGATCTACGGACCGAACACGCCCGCTTACGCGAAATTCCGCCAGCGCGACGATTACGCCTCGCTCTGGACCGCCGGCATCAAGGGCTCGTTTTAAGGAGAGGCGGTTTCTCAACCGCCCACGAACGTTTCACCGATCGTACCCGGTGGTTGGAAACCGCCGCTCCGCCCCCAGCGTTCCGTCACTTGTGCCGGTCCGCTACGTCCTGCACGCGATGGCCCAACGTCCGCCCAGCGCCGCCAGCTCGCCCCGCGAGGACTGGTGGTGGATCTTCGATCCCCGCTTCAGCCTCCGCGCGCGCGCCGCGCTGATCCTGGGCGGCAGCGCCCTGGCGTTCACCCTATTTGTCGCGTGGCTGGCCTCGGCCCAGTTGCAGCGCCAGATCCACCCCCAGCTCAACTTCACGTTTGAAACGCTCGCCGCCCAATTAAGCGACAAGATCGAGCGCACCATTTACGATCGCTATCGGGAGTTGCAGCTGGTGGCGACGCTGTCCCCGTTTACCCAGACTGGCATCGATCCCGCGGAGCGGCGGCGCGTCCTCGAGGCCCTGCAAAGCTCGTCCCGCGATTTTGCGTGGATCGGCCTCGCCGATTCCGCGGGACATCTGGTGAGCACAACGCAACGGACCTTCGAAGGCGAAGGGGTGAGCGAGCGCACGTGGTTTCGGACCGGCCGGCAGCGGCCGCATGCCGAGTCGCTCCACGAAGTCATGATCCCATCGAACACCCAATCCTCCGCGGACGCCGGGCGAGTGCGCGTGCTCGACCTGGCCGTGCCGGTGACCTCGGCGAACGGCCAGTTGCTGGGCGTGCTCGGCGCACACGTCCGCTGGGATTGGACCACCGAAGTGCTGCTGTCCGTCGTGCCGGAAAGCGCGCGCCGCGAGTTGCTGGGCGCGACGATTTATTCGGCGACCAACGAGGTGCTGCTCGATTCCGGTTCCTCCGGCTGGACGCTCCCCGCGCCCGTGCCGAC
>JBKJRG010000389.1:0-5983 GCA_046594805.1 Opitutaceae bacterium
CGGGGCGCCCTCGCCCCGGTGTTGGATATGCAACGGGGCGAGGGCGCCCCGGCCCCAAAGGTCCAGCTTGTTGCCTACTTGCTGGGTGTCGTGCTGCCGGCGCGCTGGACCATGTCCGCCGCCTGGCTCGCCCGTCATGGTGTTGATCGGCGACGTGGCGGAAGTGGCGGTGGTGCCCTTGCGTACGCGGACCGGGATGTTCGAGCCGAGTGGCGTCGCGTATTCGTACTCTGACTTGGCCGTCTTGGATTTCTTGGGCGTGGTGGAGTCGCACCCGGTGAACGCGAAGGCCGTGAGTGTGAGCACAACGGTGGTAATTGAGCCGGTGGTACCTCGTGGGATGGGAAAAAATCAACCGGAGGCCCAGGTGGGCGCTTGCTGGCGCTCCGGCTTGAGCACGCCGATGCAGGGCAGGTTGCGGTAGCGCTCCGCAAAATCGAGGCCGTAGCCGATGACAAACTTGTCGGGAATCTCGAAGCCGACGAAATCGGCCTCCAGGGGGACTTCGCGCCGGCCTTTTTTGTCGAGCAGGACGCAGGTGCGGAGGCTGGCGGGCTTAAGCTCGAGGATCAGCTCCCGGACGAGCTTGAGGGTCTTGCCGGTGTCGAGAATGTCGTCAATCAGCAGCACGTCGCGATTCATGATGTCGAGCGTGAGACTGTGGATGATCTGCGGCACGCCGATCGATTTGGTCTTGGCGCCATAGCTGGAGACGCGGATGCAATCGAGCCGGACGGGATTGTCGATCTCACGCATCAGATCGGCGGTGAACATCACGGCGCCGTTGATCAGCGACACCATGGTGAACTCGGCGTCGCCGTAGACCCGCTTGATTTCCACGGCGAGGGATTTTACCCGCTCCTTGATCTGCGCATCGGTGAACAACACTTCGGACAAGTCGGGGTGAAGCGTGGCAGGCTTGTTCGCAGCGGGCATGACGATTCCCGGAGCCAGACAAAGCGGCCCGCGGGATGCAATCTGATCCGTTTGGCGTTGCGCCTCAGTGCATCGACACCGGGCCGGGGCCGAGCGCGCGCTGAATGTCGTCCTGCAGGATAATAATGGCAGGCGAGATCGAATGAACCCGGCGGGCGCCGGAGCCCTTGGGCACGAGGACCGGGATATTGCTGCCGAGGACAAAGACCTGTTCGTACTCGGTGGCGGAGACACCGGTGGCGGATTTCGTGCCGGGACCGCCACAGCCGGTGAACGAGGCGACGACAGTTACGGCCAGGAACACGAGCGAGGGGTGGGCGAGGAGCGAGGATTTCATGGCGCGCGACACGGGGGCGGTGGCGATTCGACGACATGGTCCGGAAAAAACTTCCGGTCCGGGGCCCCGGAGTTGTAGCGCGGCGGTCGGCAATGTCGAGGCCGTAGCCGGTGCGCGCCGCCGGAGTGAAGCGGCACTTGCCACGCGATCCGCAATGACCGTTAATTTCCGGATGCGCAGCATGACAGGTTATGGGAGTGCCACCGCCGCCCTCGAGGGCTTTTCCCTCACGGTGCAGGTGAGCTCCGTCAACCGGAAGACGCTCGATCTGACGATTGGCTGCCCGGAGGAGTGGGAGAGTCTGGAGCCGGCCATCGCGGAACTGGTGCGGAAGTTTGCCACGCGCGGCAAAGTTCACGTGGCCATCGAGGTCACGGGCGACAAGGCCGGCAGCGAGACTACCTGGGACGAGGAAGCGGCGGGCGCGGCGCTGGAGCGGCTGGAGGCTTTTGCGGTGCGCCGCGGGCTGAAGTTCGAGCCCACGGCGGAATTGCTGTGGCAAGTGGCGAACGCGCAGCGGCGCACCAGCGAGTTTCCGCCGGTCGAAGCAGCGCGCCCGGTCGTGACGGCGACCCTGGCCACCGCGCTGCGCAGCTTCAGCGCGATGCGGGCCCGGGAAGGCGAGACGCTGATGGTGGATTTTATCCAGCGGAATGCGGCGCTGCACCGCCAGGTGGAGACAATTGTCGGCCGTGCCCCGCAGGTCCCGGGCAATTATCGCGAACAGTTGCTGAAGCGCCTGCGCGACGCGGGTCTCGAGCTCGACCTGAATGACGAGCGCGTGCTGCGGGAAATTGCGCTCTTCGCCGACCGGTGCGACGTCACCGAGGAAATCACCCGGCTGCGCAGCCATTTCGAGCAGTTCAACGCCCTGCTGAAATCCGAGGGAGAAATCGGGCGCAAGGCGGAGTTCATCCTGCAGGAAATCGGACGCGAGGTGAACACCATCGGCAGCAAGGCCAACGACCTGACGATCGCGCGCGCCGTGATCGAACTGAAGAACGAGCTGGAACGCGTGCGGGAGCAGATGGCGAACGTGGAGTAGGGGCGGCGGGCAGGGTGGGGCGCGTTATCCTTAACGCAGCTCAGAACTCAGGACCTTGCCTGGGTGTAGGAGCGTCGCTTGACGACGCCCGGTCTCCGCGCCCTCCCCGGTTCACGGGCGTCGGCAAGCCACGCCCCTACACCGAAAGACTCACTTCGGCGCGCGCAGCGACTGAAGCAGGTAAAGCACCACGCCCACACAGATGCCGGAATCTGCGACATTGAACGTCGGGTAGACTCCGAGTTTTCCGAAATGGAGGTCGATGAAGTCGATCACATGGCCGTACACCAGCCGGTCGACCAAATTGCCTAGAATGCCGCCGCAGAGGAGGCCAAAGGAGACCTGGGTGTTGCGGGCGCGCAGCCCCAGGGCGTGACGCCAGAAAAAAATCCCCCCGAGGGTGGCGGCCGCAAGGATGGCAAGCAGGACACTCCGCCCGGCGAACAGGCTCCAGGCCGCGCCGGTGTTACCCACGTGAATCAAATAGAAAAAATTCCGGATAATCTCGATGTCGAAGTCGCCGCCATGCGCGTGCATCGGGTTGAACGGGATCCGCGCGGCCACTACGATTTTCGTCAGCTGGTCCAAAACGAAAACGGCGAGTCCGATGCTCCACAGCAAACGGTACGCTCCCAAACGCTGCCCCACCGGCGGCCGGTGGAAGGCGGGCGGCATGCTGTCTCGCGTCGCTCCGGGCAATGGTTCGCCTATCGCCCTGTCGTCAGGTTTCACGCAGTGGAAATCCGAGGTGAAGGGGCAGGCAAATCACGGGGAAGCGGCGTGGGCAGTCAAGACGTCCGGCCGTCCGGATCACTCGTCGCCGCCGCCGTCGTCGTCCATCATTTTCCCACTGTCCTCGCCGAGTTCGCCCAGCAGGCCGGCCTGGCTGCGCGAACGGTGTCGATTGCGTTCGATGTCTTTCTGCGCCTCGGCGGAATAACGGGTGAACGGCACCGCCAGCAGCCGATCCTTGGCAATGGGCTTCTGGGTGTTCTCGCAGATGCCGTACGTGCCGTCGTGGATCCGTTTAATGGCTGAATCGATTTCGGCCAGGGCCTCTTGTTCGCTCGCGACCATGCTCAGGGCAAAATCGCGATCGAAGGTGTCGGTGCCGGCGTCGGCCATGTGCTGGCCGTACGCGGAAAGATCACCCGCGTCGTCCTTCGCGGAACGCTTCAGCGTTTCCTCGGAATGGCGGTTGATCCCTTCGGTCAGACTCGTGCGCAGATCGACCAACAGCTTGTGGTAGCGCTTGTATTTTTCCGGGATGTCCTTGTCCGCGGGATTTTCGGGCGTTTTGCCCTTCTTCGGGTTGAAGCCAAGGATGTCCGCCAGCGAGGCGGCCTTCACATGCTGGGGCTTTACCTTTTCCATCGTGGCCGTGGATTTGGCCGGAGATGCCTTGGCGTTTTTCGCCGGGAAGGGCGAGTTGGTCTTGCTGGTGACGGTCTTCGCGATGGCCCGGACCTCATCGAGGCTGAAGGCAATCGGTTTGAGGGAGGCCTTGCGCTTCAGGATGCTGTTGCGCAGGGCGTTTTTCTTGGAGGGTTTTTCCATGGTGGGAGAGCTTTTTGCCGCCTTGCCCGTCGGAACGAGCTTGCCGGATGGGGCGGGCTTGCCGCTCGCTGCCGGTCGGGCTGCAGCCGCCTTGGGGGGAGGCGGGGCGGCCTTTTTCGGCGGGGCTTTCCGCGGGGCTTTCGGCGCGCTTTTGGGCCCGGCTTTGGGAGCGGCTTTTTTAGTGGGGGCTTTCTTGTGCTTGGCCATGGGGAGTTTTGGGTGACCGGAGATTAGGCTTCCAGCGCCTCAGCGCAACGCGGACATACTTCGCCATGCGTGCTGGATTCCAGCGCCGCCACCCAGCGCCAACAGCGCGGACAGCGGGCCAGGCCCATTTCACTGCAGGGACGAACCGTGACGTGTAGCGCAGCCCCCGCCTTGGCCGAGGCATCTGCGATCGTCGGTACGTTCGCGGAGGCATCGGCGGGCAGGCCCTTGGCCGAGCCCAAGGTGACATGCGACACGATGAAAAGTTCGGGCAGAAAATCCCGGTGTTTTTCCAAAACACGGAATCCCGCCTCGCCCGATTCGCCCGCGATGGCGATGGCAGCATCGAGGGACTTGCCTAATTTCCCCGCGGCCCGCTGCGGCTCAATCGTCTCGTTGACCTGGGTCCGCACGCGGAGCAACGCCGCCACGTCAGCTTCAATCTCCGGATTCGTCCACGCCGCGGGCGCCGTCGGCCAGTCCTGGAGATGGATCGAGTCGTCGCCATATTCGGCCTTCGCCGTGGCATAGGCCAAGGCTTCGTCGCAGGTGAAGGTCAGGACCGGCGCGAGCATCCGCAACAACGCGTGGAAAATGTGATGCAGCGCCGTCTGGGAGGAGCGGCGGAGCGGCGTGTTCGTGCCCAGCGTATAGAGGCGGTCCTTGAGGATGTCGTGATAGGTCGCGGACAGCGTGACGGAACAAAACTGGTTGCAGAGCTGGTACACGCGGTGGAACTCATAGGCGTCATACGCCGCCGTACATTCCCGAATCAAGGCGGCGGCCTGATGCAACGCCCAGCGGTCGAGCGTGTCCATCTGGTCCACCGGCACGGTGTCGCGCGCCGGATCAAAATCGAAGAGGTTGGAAAGCTGGTAGCGAAACGTATTCCGGAAAAGCCGGTAGGCGTCGCCCACGTGCTTGAGGATTTCGTCGTCGACCGGGATATCGTCGCGAAAATCCTGCGAGGCAATCCAGAGCCGGATGACGTCCGCGCCGTGCTGCGAGACGTAGGCGTCGGCCGTCTGTGGCTTCTGGTAGGTCGAGCTCTTGGAAATTTTCTGCCGGTTCTTGTCGACGATGAACCCATGCGTCAGGACCGCCTTGTAGGGTGCGGCGCCGTAGGCGATGACGCTCGTCCAGAGCGACGACTGGAACCAGCCGCGGTGCTGGTCGCTGCCCTCCAGGTAAAGATCGGCCGGCCATCGGGAGCCGCCCTGCTGACGGCGGAGGACGGCGGCGTGCGTCGATCCAGAATCGATCCAGACATCGAGCGTGTCGCGGCCACAGGTTAGCGTGGCCGGCGCCGGCCAGCCGGCGGGGAGGGCGATACCCTCGAGGATTTGCGCAGGGGTGGCATCGTACCAAAAATTCGTGCCACGGACGGCCAGTTTGTCGGCGATGGCGCGGGCCACGCCCGCGTCCAGGTACGCTTTCTTTTTGTCGTCGTAAAACGCCGGAATCGGTACGCCCCAGGCGCGCTGGCGGCTGATGCACCAGTCCGGACGGGACTCCACGGCGCCGCGAATCCGCGCCTCGCCCCAGGCGGGAATCCAGCCGTGTTGGGCGGAAATTTTTTCGATTTCGCGGAGGGCGACGCCGCGGTGACCCTGCTTGTCGAGCGAGACGAACCACTGGTCGACCGCGCGGAAAATGATCGGCGTCTTGGAGCGCCAGCAATGCGGATAACTGTGCGTGTAGCGCTCCTTGGCCAGGAGCGCGGTGTTCGCATCGAGTTTTTTCAACACGCCGATGTTCGCGGGTGAAGTTTTTTTCGCGGCGAGATCCTCGACCGTCTCGAGCGTGGTCAACCCGACCATGTCGGCCGGGACGCGACCATCGTTGATGTAGCGCCCGTCGTCGCCCACCGGGCAGTAGATCTCGAGTTTGTATTTCAGACC
>JBKJRG010000745.1:0-11639 GCA_046594805.1 Opitutaceae bacterium
GTGTCGCGCCGCATCCCCTTCGTCGAAATCAAGGGCACGTGGCCGGAGCGGGAGCGGTTGGCGATCGCGGCGGTGGAGAGAATCTTGCAGTGAATCAAGACCGGGAAAGACGTTCAGTTGTAGGCCAGGTCACCTATGTCTGTCCGAGTGCCAGCGAGCTGGCCTACAATCGGAGTCGCCGCTTCTACAGCGCCCGCTCGAGGATCGCGGTCAGTTCCTCCCCGGTGAGCAGGATCGGGTTGGCCTTCATGCTGCTGGCCCGGGCGGCGGCGGCGCAGAGCGCGGGGACATCGGCGCGAGTCACGCCATAGGCAGAGAGCGGCGGCAAATTCAGATCGGCCACGAGTGATTCAATCCACCGCACGCCGTCTTCCGCGCCCGCCTGCGACCGGCCGGTGAGCAGCCTCGCCACCTCGTCATAGCGTCGCAGCGCATCGCCTGGGATGCCACGCTGACTCAGAGCGCGAAGGTTGGCCGCCATGACGTGTGGCAGCAGTGCGCCGCAGAGGGCGCCGTGCGGAGCCTCAAACCTGCCACCGACCGGATTGGCAAATCCGTGGACCGCGCCGAGGCCCGCGTTAGCCAGCGCGAGGCCGCCCAGCAGGCTGGCCAGCGCCATGTCCGACCGCGCCGCGGCATTGTGCCCGTCGTCCACCGCGGTCCGCAAGGACCCCGCGATCCGGCGCAGGCCCTCGGCCGCCAGCGCGTCCGTGAGGGGATTGGCGCGGCAGGAAACATAGGGCTCGATCAGTTGGGTGAGGGCGTCGAGTCCGGTCGCCGCCGTCAGGTGCGGCGGCAAATCGTGGGTCAGCTCGGCGTCGACCAGGGCGACGCGCGGCAACAGGTGCGGGCTTCGCAGGCTCACCTTCACTCGATGAGGGGGGAAAAGGAGCACGGCGTTGCGCGTGGCTTCCGACCCCGTGCCCGCGGTCGTTGGAATGGCGATTTGGGGCAGCGCGGGCCGGCCGAAGGGCTGCCCTCGCCCGATCACTTCGAGGTAGTCGGACAACTCACCCGGGTTGGTGCACAAAGCGGATATCGCCTTGGCCGCGTCCAGCGCGCTGCCGCCGCCGAAGCCGACGACGAAATCGCAGCCGGCGGCGTGGGCCTGGGCTGCGCCTCGGACGACATCGTCAGTCGTCGGTTCGTGCGCGACGGGAAAAGTCGTGGCGGCGATACTTTCTTTCGCGAGCAACTCCAACAGCCGCCGGGCACGCGACGAATCCCGGCCGGTGACGACCAGCGCGTGGCGGCCGCACTCCCGCGCGATTGGCCCGATGCCGGCCAGCGTGCCGTCGCCGAAAATGATCCGGGCGCTGGTGGCGAATTCGAAGGTCATGGTGAGCGGTTTGAGCCTTGGGGCGCGCGTGAACGATAACGCGTCCTACCATCCGCTGTCTTCCGGGAACACGTTGGCGAAATTCACGCTCGTCCGCGGTTCCGCCATCATCGGCGCGACGGCATCCCGCCAAGTGGCGTAGTGCCGGGTTTCCTTGTGCGCGGCCGGCGCCGCGGCCGTGCGATAGACTTCGACGAGCACGAAGCGATTGGGATCGTCGGAGCGCTGGAGGACGTCGAAGCGGGCCATTCCGGGTTCGCGCAGGCTGGCGCGGGCGTTCGCCGCCGTGGCGGCCGAGAAGGCGGCGACGTGTTCGGGTTTCACGTGCACGTGGACATGGACGATAAGCATTTTGAGTAGCGCCGGCTTCCGGCCGGCAGGTTTGAGAAGGGTCGAGACGGAAACCGACATGAGTGTCTACAACGGCTTCAACCGGCGCCGAGACCGAGCGCGACGAACGCCTCCATCCACTTTCGACGAATACTTCGCATGCCGCGAGCCTGCGCGGGATCGGGTTCGCGCGAAACAGAAATCGTGCACGTCGCCCGGGGCGTGCCGCCGCGTGCTTTGCCGCTTGCCGGGCCTGCCGCGAGAAGCTAGCTGGTGGAAGACAACCCCACTGACTTCCCCTATGAAAACACGACTCCTGGTGCTCGGTCTCATTTCCTGCCTCACGCTCGCAGGCGGCGCCTACGCGCAGGACAAAAAAGGCGGGGACAAAAAAGGGGGCGACAAGAAAGGCGCCCCGGCCCCGAAGAGCCCGGCCGATCTCTTGGCGGACGAGTTCTACAAGGTGCGCAACCAGCAAGGCGCGAAACAGGACCAGGCTCAGTTCGCCAAGGTCATTGCCGCCGGCATCGCTTTCCTCCAGCAGTTCCCGACCAGTGGCCGCGCCGCCGATGTCGTGCGCGACATGGGCAACTATGCGTCGGACAAGCTCCGCGACAAAGCCGTCGCACCCATGCGGGGGGTGTATGTCTCCCAGTTGCAGTACGAGGCCTTGAACGCGCGTTACAAGGAAGGCTTGAGCGAAGAGGCCAAGGCCGCCATCGCCGCGCTCACCGCCTCCGCGGCGGATGCGGAGGCGCGCGACATGATGAGCAAGCAGAACCTGGAAACTCTGCGCGAAAAAATCGACGCGTTGGCGCAGGTCCCGGGCAGCGCGCGATTCCTCGCGGGCCGGGAAAAATCTTATTTCGAGATTCTCGCCTTCAACAATCCCGCCCGCGGCGAGGACCACCTCAAGTCCCTCCTCACGCACACCCAGAAGCCGGTCGCTGACATGGCCCGCCAGGAGCTGGATTTGTTCAACATCAAGAAGGAGCCGTATGCGCTGAAGTTCACCGCCCTGGATGGCAAGGAGGTCGATCTCGCCCAGTTGCGCGGGAAGGTCGTGGGCCTGTATTTCTGGAGCACCACCAGCGGCAGCTCGACCCGCAACTTTGAAACACTGAAGCAAGTCGCCGCCGACAATAAAAACCGATTCGCTCTCGTCACCGTCTCCTACGACAAGCCGGAAGATCGTGAGAAGCTGGAAAAATACGTGAAGGAAAACCGGATTGCCTGGCCCGTGCATTTTGACGGTAAGGGCAACAAGGCGGAGTTCGCCTCGAAGCTCGCTGTCGGCAGCGCGCCGCGGCTCGTATTGTTCGACCAGGACGGCATGATGCTGAGCAACAATCTCCCGGTGAACCAGCTGGACCCGGCGATTAAGAAACTGGTGGACGAGGCGGCGAAGAAGAAAAAGAAGAAGTAGGCGGTGCCGGAGGTCGTTGCTGGTTCGCGTAGCCACGAGCGTGAGCGAGTGGTCGGTTGTCGTCCACTCGCTCACGCTCGTGGCTACCCCGGAGTTGTTGGTGAGCCGCCCGGAGTTGCGCGGATGGTCGCGGGTCGCATCGTTCCGCCATGAGCAGCAACGCCGCCCCCACCGCCCTGTCCGCGGGCTATCTGGACCGCTTTGGCGGCGTTGGCCGGCTGTTTGGCCGCGCGGGGCTGGAGCGCCTCCAGGCCGCGCACGTCTGCGTGATCGGCGTCGGCGGCGTCGGCTCGTGGACGGTGGAAGGGCTGGCGCGCAGCGGAGTGGGGGCCGTCACACTCGTTGATCTCGATGATGTGTGCGTCACCAACGTGAATCGCCAGCTCCCCGCGCTGGATGGGCAGATTGGCCGGCCGAAAGTGGCAGTGCTGGCGGAACGTGTCCGGCTGATCAACCCGGAGTGCCGCGTGGCCACGGTCCAGGAATTCTTCACCCCGGGGACCGCCGCGCGCCTGCTGGCGCCGGCCTTCGATTTCGTGGTCGACGCGGTGGACCGCATGTCGATTAAGGCGCGGCTGATTGCGGACTGCCGCACGCTGGGCCGGCCGGTGATCACGGTGGGTGCCGCCGGCGGCCGGCGCGACGCGACCCAAATCCGGACGGGAGACATCGGCGAGGCGGCCGATGAATTGTTGCGTCAGGTGAGGAAAAAATTGCGCCGCGAGCATGGTTTCAGCTCGGGAGCGCGGCGCGGAATTACGCGCATGGGCGTGCGCTGTGTCTGGTCGCAGGAGCAGCCGGTGTTCCCTTGGGCGGACGGAACCTGCGCCGGCCAGCCTGAGCCCGGTTCCAGCCTGAAGCTCGATTGCGAGAGCGGATTTGGGACGGCGGTGTTCGTTACCGGCGCGCTCGGGTTGATTGCCGCGGGCGAGGTGGTGCGCGCGTTGGCGGGCGACAAGGAGCCGAGCGGCAACTCGCGGATTTCCCCGTAGCGGAACGCGTAGGCGTTTCGTGACGTGACGAAAGGCTCACGCCTTCCGCTACGCCGCCGGCCCAAACAGCCGGAGAAAATTCTGCTGCACTTGGGCCGCCAGCGCGGCGAATTGAATTCCGCGCACCTCTGCGAGCCCCTCATACACCGCGCGTACATTTCCGGGGTGATTGATCGGATTGCCGTCGGCCAGCCCGGGAAGCGTGTGGGTGCGGCGGTTGGCCGGGAGTGGCATGGCTGGTGCGTCCGTTTCGACGAGCAGGCGGTCGAACGGGAGTGCCTTGAACACCTCGCGGTTGCCGGTCTGCCGCTCGCCGAGGAAGCGGCCGTTGAATGAAAAATACGCGCCGAGCGCCGCGAACTCGCGCGCCATCTCGATCGAGCCGCCATAAGCGTGCAGCAAAAACCCGCGCGCGGGCCGCGCCGTCGCGCGCAACGCCTGCGCCAGTGCACCCCAGGCGTCGAGGCAGTGAATGGAGGTCGGGAGATTTCTTTCCGCCCCGAGGGCGAGCTGCCACGTGAACGCTTCCATTTGTTCCTCGAGCGGCGCGCGCCGCAGGCCCGCCAGCCGGGAATCATCTGGCCGCGCGCTGTCCAGGATCCAGCGATCCAGCCCAATTTCCCCCAGCGCTGCGCGCGGGTTGTCGTCGAGGCATCGCACCAGCTTTTCGCGCCAATCCAGGCTGGCGTTGCCGACATTCCAAGGGTGCAGCCCAAAACTGGGCAGGACGAAACGATGCTCGCGCGCGAGGGCCGCCACTTCAGGCCAGTCGGCTTCCTCCGTCCCATTGACCACCGCCGCGCCCAGCGGGATCTGCGCGAGATCGGCGAAGATCACGCCACGATGCGCCGCGAGCCAGGCGTCCTGCAGGTGGTTGTGGGCATCGTAGAGGGTTTTCATGGGGCTCGTGGTCAGGTCAGCGACTCCGCCCGGGCGCGAAGCGTGGCCCGCGCGGCACTGAGCCCGTTGCGACGGGTGGGCGTGAGGTGACGATTGAGACCCAGTGTTTCGAGCGGATCGATTTCGCTGCTGGCGATGGCGGCCGGCGGGCTTCCGCTGAAAAACTCGCACAATAATACCACGAGTCCGCGCACCACCGGGGACTCGGCATCACCGCGAAAGTAACAAAGTCCGTTTCTCATTTCCGACGCGATCCACACGACCGAGATGCACGCCCGCACGCGATTCGCCTCCACCCGCTTTTCCGGCGGCAGCCGTGGGATGTTCTTTGCGCGGTCGATGACGAAGGCCAGCCGCTCCTGCGGATCGTCGAGGACGGCGAGATCGTCCACAAGTTGCTGGAGCTTTTGCTGCAGAGGCACCCGCCCAGCGTGAATGGGGCGGCCGTCACGGCAAGGGTGGGTAGAACCCTCCCTGCTGGCACCCGGCATGCTTTTCGCGGGTCCAACCGATGCAAGCCGCGCGCGACTTCAGGGTTGCGCTCCCGGTCCGTCCCCTTACTCAAAATACAGCGCAAGGAAAATGGCCGACAACGTCCTGATTCCCCTGCCGGGCTTCGAACTCCCCACCGACTTTCCCTGGCGCGTGGGCTTCGTGAATCTCGTCGACGATCAGCTCCGCAAGCTGCGGGCGACCGGGCACTTTTTGCCCCCGCGTTTTTTTGGCTACTACTTCCAGGCGCAGGTTCCGGTCAGCGTCGGCGGAAGCTGGACGGTTTCCCTCGAGGCGAATTGCCCCGCGTCGATCATCCGGCCGATGGTCGATCGAATCACCGACGGCGAGTACAGCATCGCGAGCCGCAGCCGGGAACAGATTCCGGAATTCCTGCTAGTCCATGATCGGCGCGATGGCGCCTGCTGGTTGTGGAGCTTTGCCGATGGCCTCCGTTTCGTCGAGGCGGTCGAACCGACGAAGGGCGATTGGCGGGACGACGCCGACCAGCCCAAGCTGCTCGGACCGTAGCATGGCGGATTTCGGATCTCCAAACGCTGAAAGCAGCTCTCGGAGCTGCCTGATCGCCTCTGCCAATCCGCAATCCGAAATCCGCAATTCATGGGGCGCCCGCCCCATCCCGGAGCTTCCGGCGGAATGCGATTCTAGTCCCTCCCGTGAACCTCAACCTCACTCCGCTTTCGGCGCTGTCCTGGACCTGGCGGGCGCTGCGTGGGCACAGCCTGACCTTCTCGGTGCTTTTCGCGTTGGGGCTGTTGGGCATCTCGGCGATCTCGGAGTTTCGGCACCTGCTCAGCCGGCTGGGGGCGCCGTGGTATGCCTGGTTCATCGTCCCGCTGGTGGCCATCGGCTATTTCGCAAAGAAAGAGGCCGAGTGGATGCCGGACGTGGTGCGGCGCCGGCGCTGGGCCCGCCTCGTATTTTTCGGATCGATCGTGCTCGCCGTCCTGATCGCGAAGTTCGGCCCGCGGCGGAACGGCGTGGTCGATGCGAATCGCGTGGAAGCGGCCGCAGCGCCGGCCCCGCGCCGCTGAATGGCTGTGACCAAGCCGGATAATTCAGAAGCCAGGAATCCAGGAAGAATTCCTTGGCGGAGCGACCTCGCGCAGAAAATCGACGCGTTCGAATCGGAGCTGAACCGAAGTGGCTGCGGCTTCCAGCCGCAGATTCCGAACTGCGGCAGGATGCCGCAGCCACTTTCAGGCAGAGGGAGCTCGCCATTCTAGGGTTTCGTCGGAGCGCTTCAGGCGGGCTAATTCAGAAGCCAGGAAACCAGGAAAAATTCATGGCTTCCTGGCTTCTGAATTAATTCTGCAGGATTTTTTCCGTCCGATCCTCAGTTGTAGAACATCGCTTCGTTCGACTGGAAGAGGGCGTGGGCCAGTTTCGTCCAGGCGTTGAGCGGCTGGTTTGTTTCGTAGACGCCGCCGACCTGGGTGGAGAATTTTCCCTGCTGTTTCTTCTGCGCCATTTTCTGGGCCATCTTCTGCATTTCCATTTTCCGCTGCTGGCGGGCGTCCACTTGGGCGACCACGAGGGGCTCGGGCATTTCCAAGCCGGTGCCGGTCGGGTTGGCCTTCACGTAGTTCAGCCCCAAGGCGACTTCCTGCTTCGAAGGCATGCGCTGGTAGATGGCGAGATAAAGGACGGTGACGCGTTCCTCATCCGACTTCAGCTGGGTGAACGCCGGGTGGGTCGCGAGCTTCCGGGCCGTCTCGATCACCATCGGGCTGTTCATCAGGAACAGCGCCTGTTGCGGCACCAGCGTCTCGTATCGGCGGCCGGATGAGACATCCGGGCTTGGGAAATCGAATTGGGTGAGCAGTTCCGCGGGGTTCGTCCGGTCGATCAGCGTGTAGATCGCGCGACGCTTGGCGAACTCCCCGCTGCTGATCGGCACGGGCCGGCCGCCGCGGGTGAGGTCGAGCTCACCGGTGATGGCGAGGAGCGAGTCGTGCAGTTCCTCGAAGTCCAGCCGGCGGAGATTGAAGCGCCACAGGAGCTTGTTGTTCGGATCTTGCTCGGCGAATTTCGGGTTGTTCTGGCTGCTCTGCTGGTAGGTCGCGCTGAGGACCATCGTGCGGTGCAGTTGTTTGATCGACCAACCCTGCTCGACGAAGGTCGCCGCCAGCCAGTCGAGCAGCTCGGGGTGGGTGGGCGCGGACGACATGTTGCCGAGATCATCCGGCGTATCGACGAAGCCGACGCCCCAGTGCTGCTGCCACATGCGGTTGACGAAAACGCGCGCGGTGAGCGGGTTCTTCGGATCCGCAATGGCCAGCGCCAGCTCGGCGCGGCCGGAGCCGTTCTTCCATTCGGTGCGCTTGCCCGGGATGCTGATCGTGACGCCAGGTTTGACGTCGCCGGCGCCTTTCAAGGCCGGCTTGTTCGCCGCGAGAATCTCGTCGGTCTTCACGTCGTACTTCTTGGCGAGGCTCGCCAGCGTCTCGCCGGCGGCAACCTTGTGGCTGGTGGGGACGGTCGCCAACACCTCGAGGAAGCGGCGGGGAACAACGTCGCCCTTGTTATTTGGTTCACCGCGGAGGAGGACGTTGAAGTCGCGCGCGCGCGGGGCATCGTACAGCGCATTGACCCGGGCCGGCGCACCAGGGTGCTGGGTCTCGAGATTGCCGATGTCGCGCTGGAGCTCCCGTTCCATGCGCTGGATTTCGCGGCGCTTGCTCGGATCCATCTTGGCCATGGGACCCGCGTCCTTGCCCTTGCCGCCGTAGGATTTCTTCATCGCCGCCACCTCCACTTTCAACTCCGACTCGCGCTTGTCGATCGCGGCCGCCTGGGCCATGTAGTCGAGCAGTTCGGAGGTCTGGGGCGGAGCGACTTTCATGGTCGGCAACTCGGTCGGTTGCGTGCTGTTCGCGAAGACGCCGTACAGTGAATAGTAATCCTTGGTCGGAATCGGATCGAATTTGTGATCGTGGCAGCGGGCGCACGCGACGGTCAGCCCGAGGAACGCTTTCGTCGTGACGTCAATCTGATCGCCAATGATGTCGTCCTTCCGGCCGTTGAACTGGTTGCCGAGCGTCAGGAAGCCCTGCGCGGCGAGCATGGTGCGGTTTTCCGGGGCCGGCTGCTTCTTGTCCTTCGCATGCTTGTCGATCATCGCTTGCATCCGATCACCGGCGAGCTGGGCGATGATGAACTTGTCGTAAGGGAGGTCGGCGTTGAAGGCATCGATGACCCAGTCGCGATAGGTCCAAGCATGGGGATAGCGCAGGTCGTTCTGGCGCGGGGCGTCGCCCTTCGTGTCGGAGTAGCGGGCGACGTCCAGCCAGTAGCGCGCCCAGTGTTCGCCGTATTGGGGCGAGCTGAGCAGGCGGTCGACCACTTTGGCAAAGGCATCGGGCGAGTTGTCGTTCAGGAACGCCTGGACGTCGCGCACGGTCGGCGGCATGCCGATCAAATCGAAATAGATCCGGCGGATGAGCGTCGTCTTCTCGGCGGGCGCATTCGGGGTCATCCCGGCGGCTTCGAGCTTCGCCAGGACAAAATTGTCGATCGGGTTCTTGATCCACGCCGCATTTTGGACCGTGGGCAGACCCGGTTTCTTCACCGGCTGGAACGCCCAGTGCTGCTTGCCCACGCCCGCGTAGGCGGCGGAGCTGCCCTTCGCGACGACGGTGCGGGGATCGGGCGCGCCGCGGCGGACCCATTCAGTGAGGTCGGCGATCTGCGAGTCGGTCAGCTTCTCCCCCTTCGGAGGCATCTGGAGATCCTCATCCTTGTAATTGATGGCTTGGATCAGGAGCGACTCCTCGGGCTTGCCGGGCACGATGGCGGCACCGGTGTTGCCGCCGTGCAGGATGGCCTCGCGGGTATCGATCAGGAAACCGCCGCGGACCTTGTCGGCCTGCTTGCTGTGGCACTTGTAGCAGTTGTCGATCAGTACGGGCCGGATCTTCGACTCGAAGAACGCGAGGTCCGCCGCCGAGATCGGTTTCGCCGCCGACGGGTGGGTCGCCGGCATTTCCGCGGCCTCCAACGCGGACGCGCCGCACACCAGCCCACAAACGGCCGTGGTGGGGAGGAATCCCGCCAGGCGGAGAAATCGATTCATGGGATCAGGCGAGGATGGGCTTCACCACGTTGCCCGCCACGTCGGTCAGCCGGAAATCACGGCCGTTGAAGCGATAGGTGAGTTTGGTGTGATCCATGCCCATGCAATGCAGGATGGTCGCGTGGAGATCGTGCGGGTGCACCTTGTCCTTGATCGCGGCGGCGCCGAACTCGTCGGTCTCGCCGTAAACCGTGCCGCCCTTGATGCCGCCGCCGGCCATGACGACGGAGAAGGCCTTGGCATTGTGGTCGCGGCCCGCGTCCTCGCTGCCGTTGCGATCGCGCGTCGGCTTGCGGCCGAATTCGCCGCCCCAGAGGACGAGCGTCGAGTCGAGCAGCCCGCGCTGCTTGAGATCCGCGATGAGGGCGGCGAGCGGCTGGTCGATTTCGCCGGCCTTGGTCGTGAGCCGCTGCTGGAGTTGCTGGTGGTGATCCCAGCCGGTGTGCCACACCTGAACTACCCGGACGCCCCGCTCGATGAGCCGGCGCGCAATCAGGAGCTGCTTGCCCTGTTCGCCGCGGCCGTAGGCATTGCGGGTTTCCTCGGACTCCTTGTTGATGTCGAACGCGTCGAGCGACTCGGCCTGCATGCGGAACGCGATTTCGTAGCTCTCCAGCCGCGTCTCGAGCGCGGCATCGCGCTGGAGATTCTGGGCGTGAATCTCGTTCAACTGGTGGACGAAATCCATCTGCCGGCGCTGCTCACCCTTCGTGACGTAGCTGTTCCGGATATTCTGGATCATCTGCGGCACCGACGGCGCCTGCGTGTTGATGCTGGTGCCCTGGTAGACGCCGGGGAGGAACGCCGAGTGGTAGTTCGCGGCGCCGCCGTTGGGGAGCCCGCCCCCGCGCAGGGCGATGAAGCCGGGCAGATTCTGGTTCTCGGTGCCGAGACCGTAGACCAGCCACGAGCCCATGCTGGGCTTGGCCACGCGGACCGAGCCGGTGTTCATGAACACCGTCGCGACGTCGTGCGCCGGGATGTCGGTGTACATCGAGCGGACGACCGCGAGGTCATCGGCATGCGCCGCCGTCTTCGCGAACACATCGCTGACTTCGAGGCCGCTCTTGCCGTAACGGGAAAACTTGAACGGCGAACCGAGCGCGACGCCGTCGCCGCCGATGGTCTTGCCATCCATCCGGGTGAGGCCCGGTTTTGGATCCCAAGTATCGACGTGGGAGGGCGCCCCGGAAGCGAAGATGTGGATGATGGACTTGGCCTTCCCCGGAAAATGGGACGCGCGCGGGTTCAACGGGCCGGACGATACCGCCTTGGCCGCGGGTTGAGCGGCCACCATGTTCATCGGATCCAGCAGGCCAGCGAGGGCGAGCCCGCCCATACCCATGCCCACGCGATTCAGGAACTGCCCGCGGGTCAGGAAGTAGTCCTCGATGTTGGTGGAAACGCCGCAGCAGGCTTGGTGGTGGCTGAGGGGATCGTGTTGGGAAGACATGTGCGTAGGGAAGAGGGGAAGACGCGAAGGACTTGCTGTTGGGGAATGACGGCGTGAGGCGTCGGCGGTTTCAGGCAAATCGCCCGACTTTGCCCGGGGTTTTCGAGTTCAAAGCCTCGGCGGGAGCCGTCGAAAAGCAATCCGTTGTCAACGGGCGAATGCCAAGCGCGGGTAAGTAGACTCTCGCTTCCGTCTTTGACGCGGAACGCGGGCCCACTCAGCGTCCGCCGCCATGCAACCCGCTCCCAGTCCGGAGGCAGCCCAACAGGGCCGGCCTGCGCGCAGCACCCTTTACCTGCAGGTCCTCGTCGGCATCGTTCTCGGCGCGTTGCTGGGCTGGGTGAAACCGGAATGGGGCATCGCACTTCGTCCGCTCGGCGACGCCTTCGTCGGCCTGGTCAAGATGCTGATTGGCCCGATTATCTTCACCACGGTGGTGGTGGGCCTGGCCGGGATGGGCGACTTGAAAAAAGTGGGCCGGGTCGGGCTGAAGGCCCTCATCTACTTCGAGATCGTCACGACCCTCGCGCTGATCATCGGGCTGGTGGTGTCGAACACGTTTGTGCCGGGCGCGGGCTTTCACGCCGATCCGGCCACGCTCGATACCAAGG
>JBKJRG010000033.1:0-7140 GCA_046594805.1 Opitutaceae bacterium
CGTACATCTGCCAGAATTGCCGCCGTTCGAAGGAGGGGCCATCGGCTACGCGGGTTACGACGTGGTGCGGTACGTCGAGAATCTTCCAAATGCTCCGCCCGATGACCGCCGCCTGCCCGACATGTGCTTTGGCCTCTATGACCGGATGGTCGTCTTCGACAACGTCAGCAAGACCATGTTCGTCGTCGCCATGGCCCGGCTGGACAAGCATGGCGGCAACGCGAAGACCGCCTATGACGACGCCGTCAAGCGGGTGGACGAACTGGTGGTCAAGCTCTCCCGAGCCTCGGCCCTGCCGCCGACCGACATCGCCACCCAAGGTGACCCTAAAATCGCGTACGAGTCCAACTTCCGTCAGGCCGATTTTGAAGATGCCGTCCGCAAGTGCGTCGAATACATTCGCGCCGGCGACATCTTTCAGGTCGTCATCAGCCAACGGCTCAAGTTGCAACTGAGAAGTGACCCGTTTGAGGTCTATCGCACGCTGCGCGTCGTCAACCCCAGCCCGTTCATGTTCTTCGTCCGCACTCCGGACGTCACGCTCGTCGGCAGCTCGCCGGAAATCATGTGCCGCGTGGTGGACGGCAAAGTGACGGTCCGCCCTCTCGCCGGCACTCGCAAACGGGGTGCGACCGACGAAGAAGACCGCCGCCTGGCCGAGGAGCTGCTGGCCGATCCCAAAGAGCGGGCGGAGCATGTGATGCTGGTGGACCTCGGCCGCAATGACGTCGGCCGCGTGGCGAAGTTTGGCAGCGTCAAACTCTCCGACGTGATGGTCATCGAGCGCTACAGCCATGTGATGCACATCACCTCCAATGTCACGGCCCAGCTTCGCCCGGAATGCGACGCCTTCGACGCCCTCAAAGCCTGCCTCCCCGCCGGCACCGTCTCCGGTGCCCCCAAAGTCCGGGCCATGCAAATCATCGACGAGCTGGAGCCCCACCGCCGCGGTCCCTACGCTGGCGCGGTCGGCTACATCGACTACAGCGGCAACATGGATACCTGCATCGCCCTCCGCACCCTCGTCGTCCAAGGGGACAACGCCTACATCCAAGCCGGTGCCGGCATCGTCGCCGACAGCAGCCCCGAAGCCGAGTACCAGGAAACGCTCAACAAAGCCCGCGGGCTGCTCAAGGCCATTGAGGTGACGCAGGCCCGGTTGGGGTGAGAGCATAAGCGAGAATAGTGCCTGCACGACCCCTGAGCCAATTGGCCGTCTTCCATGAATGACCTTGTGCAAGAGACCGATTCGAGCACCTCGTCCAGCTTGCTCCACCGCGCGGTGGCACGCGATAAAGATGCCTGGCGGCGTCTGTCGGAGCTTTATGGTCCTGTGGTCTATGGATGGGTGCGGGCCGCCGGTTTCAAGGAACACGATGCAGCCGATGTTGTGCAGGAGGTCTTTCAATCCGTCTTTACCAGCCTCCCTCAATTTCGCAAGGAGCTGCCGACGGACCGCTTTCGCGGCTGGCTGGGGACCATCGCGCATCGGCGAGCGTGCGACCATTTGCGAAAGCGGGCCGCCCAGCCTCCAGCCGCGGGCGGCAGCGAAGCCCAGGCGATGCTGCAAGCGCTGCCGGAGCGGCTGCCGGAGAGTGGCATCGCGGAGGATGCGAACAGTCATGCAGATTTGATCCGCCGCGCCTTGGAACTCGTCCGGCCCGAGTTCGCCGACCACACCTGGCAAGCCTGCATGCAAACCGCCGTGGAAGGCCGCCGCCCCGCGGATGTAGCCGCCGATTTGGAAATGACCGTCGGCGCGGTCTATGTCGCGCGCTCGCGCGTCCTTAAGCGACTGAAGAAGGAGCTGGAAGGGCTGGAGCCGGAAATCCGAATGACGAATGTATGACGAGTTCCTCTCATTCGTCATTCGCCATTCGGGCTTCGTCATTCCCGTCCTCCCCCTCGGAGGAGTGGATTTGTAAGCGCTCCGCGATTCTACTAGAAAGGCGTTTCCCTCAGCAAACTACAGTCCCATGCCCGCACCCTGTCCCACTCGCGACCAGCTTGATTCGTTCCAGGCGGGCGATCTCGACGAGGCCGCGTTCACTACGGTGGCGTCGCATGTCGAGAGCTGTCCGACTTGCCAGCGGTCGCTCGAAACCCTCATCGGCGATTCGGCGGACACGGTTCTCGCCGCTCTGCTGGAGGAAGCGGAGCCCAGTCCATTCGCGGCGGAACCCGCCTGCCGTATCGCCGTTGAGCGGGTTGCGGCCCTGGCCGGCGGAGCAACCTCGGTCATGGAAGAAGCAGCCCCGACGATTGCCCTGACGCTCCTTCCAGGCTCAGCCGACGACGATGCGCTGCCGCTCGAGACGATCCGCGAATACAAACTGCTGGCCAAGCTCGGCGAAGGGGGCATGGGGGCGGTCTATAAGGCCCTGCATACGCGGCTGGACAAAGTCGTTGCCTTGAAAGTGTTGCCAGAGGGGCGGATGCGGGATGTCGGCAGCGTGGCCCGATTCCAACGAGAGATGAAAGCGGTGGGACGGCTCGATCATCCCAACATCGTGCGGGCGATGGACGCGGGGGAAGAGAATGGCACGCACTTCCTCGTGATGGAATACGTCGATGGGATCGATCTCTCGCAGCTTGCCAAGAACGTCGGCCCGCTGCCGGTGGCCGACGCCTGCGAACTGGTCCGCCAGGCCGCGCTCGGTCTGCAAGAGGCCCACGAGCACGGGATGGTGCATCGCGACATCAAGCCCTCCAACTTGATCCTCGCCAAGTCCCCTCGCAAAAAATCCCCGCCGACGCTGAAGATTCTCGATCTGGGGCTGGCCCTGCTCTCGGAAGCCCTGTTGCCCGACCACCAGGGCCTTACATCCACCGGCCAGATGATGGGGACTCTCGACTACATGGCCCCCGAGCAGGGCGGCGACAGCCACCACGTCGATATCCGGGCCGACATCTACTCGCTCGGCGCGACGCTCTACAAGCTGCTCACCGGCTCAGCCCCATTTGCCGGCGAGAAGTTTGATACGCCGGTGAAGAAGATTCTGGCACTGGCTACGCAAGAGCCTGCGGCAGTTCAAACCCGCCGCGCGGATGTTTCGCAGCCGCTGGCCGCCATCGTGCATAAGATGCTGGCGAAGGATCCTGCCAATCGCTATGCGACACCGGATGAACTGATCGAAGCCCTCTTGCCGTTTTGCCAAGGGGCGGATCTCGCCAGTCTCTTAGAGCGCGGCACGCACCCCGGCCAGCCCGCCAACAGCGGCGAAGCCCCCACGCACGCCCATCTCTCCTCCGGCTCCGCCGACACGGCCCCGACATCTCCTCCCCCTCTCCCCCTGGGAGAGGGTCGGGGTGAGGGTGAAGGAGCAGTATCGGCCAAGAAAGTCCCGAAACAGGGACTCGCCGAACTCGCCCGCAAGATTCCCCGCTCATTCGCCATTTCCGCCTCCGCCTGCGGCGGCGCGGCACTCATCGTGCTCCTGGGAGTTGTGTTCTACCTGGAAACCCTCAAGGGAACGATTCGGATCGAAATCCACGACCCCGACATCAAAGTTGCCCTGGACGAGAACGGCGCGACTTTCCGCGGGGTGGATAAGAAGCAGCACTCCATCAAGGTATGGGCCGGTCCGCATGGCCTGACCATCACCCGCGGCGATTTGAAGTTTGACACGGATAAGTTCGAGATCCGAAAGGGGGAAACCCTGCGCCTGAGTGTGAAATACCTGGAGGGCAAGGTTGAAATTGTCGACGCCGCCAGCGGCAAATCCTTCGGCGACAGCTCTGCGAAACAACTCGCCGGCTCCGGCTGGCACGGCTGGCCGAAGGACGCCCCCGCGCCCGCAATCGCGCCCTTTGATGCGAAGCAGGTTAGGAAGCACCAGGAGGAATGGGCAACTTATCTTGGCGTGCCAGTGGAATATGAGAACAGCATCGGAATGAAGTTCGTGCTCATCCCGCCCGGGGAATTCGTGATGGGGAGCACATCGGCGGAGATTGGCGAGGCCATCAAATTCGTGGGCGAGGGCATTCACTGGCGAGAGTGCGTCAAGAGCGAAGCTCCCCAACACAGCGTCATTCTGACTAAACCGATCTTTCTGGGGGTCCATGAAGTGACACAGGCCGAGTATCAGAAAGTGATGGGGAGGAATCCCTCGCATCTCGCGACGACCGGACCTGATAGGCCGTGGGCCGAGATCGTTGCAGGAATGGATACAGCCAGACACCCGGTGGAGTGGGTGAGTTGGAATGATGCCGCGGAGTTTTGCACCAAGCTGAGCGAGCAAGAACGACAAGAGCCGTTCTATGCCCGCAGCGGCGAAGTCGTGACGATGTTAAAAGGGACCGGCTACCGGCTTCCAACCGAAGCCGAATGGGAGTTTGCCTGTCGCGTGGGAACGACGACAAGGTTTTGGATCGGCGATAAGGACGGCGACTTGTCAGAGGGTGGGTGGTTCAATGTGAACTCCGGCAGCCGTACGCACGCCGTTGGCGAGTTGAAGGCGAATCCGATGGGGCTCTACGATGTTCATGGCAATGTCGGCGAATGGGTGCAGGACTGGTGGGAACCGACCTATTACGGGCAATTACAGCAAAAGCCCACCCTTGACCCTAGCGGCCCATTTTCTGCCGGTTCCGGGCGTGTGTTCCGAGGTGGCTTTTGGTACTTCGCTGCGTCTATCTGCAGATCATCGGCTCGCCTCGCCCACCCTCCGTCGTTTCGTTCATTCGACCTCGGCTTTCGAGCAGCGTTGACGGTGGATGCGGTGAAACAAGCAAGCAAGGACCGAGAGGCCAATTCAGGAATGGGCCGCGATCATGCGCTGAGCTTCAGCGACGCCGGAGAACAACTGGAGTTTCCCGATCTGAAAATTCCGTCGGCTGGTCCATGGACAGTCGAAGGCTGGGTCACGCCCCGCGCGCCGCTCCCCGGCAGTGGTGGCAGCTCGGCCGTGGTGTTTGTTGTTTCCGACGCCGCGGTGGTCGTGAAGAACTTGGGAGGGCAAGGCGTCAAGTGGTCGGCGGGAGGCCCCGCCACGAAACCCCCGCCTTCCGTCAATTCCGACGAGCAGGTCGAAGTGAACAAACCGGTTCATGTGGCACTGACCTGCGGCCCGGAGGGGGTTTCCTTCTACCTGAACGGTGTATTGCAGGGACAGCCCTTGCAGTTATTGGTTTCGCGGCCGGAGACTACTCTCCGCGTCTGCCGGGTGGATCCCAAGTGGCACAAGGCTCCCTTCCACGGCGAGCTGGACGAAATTCGTGTCTCGTCGGTCGTGCGGTATCGAGAGAAGTTCACTCCCAAGCCCCGCTTTGAGACCGACGCCGACACGCTCGCCCTGTACCACTTCGACGAAGGGGAAGGGGTCGTGCTCAAGGATTCTTCCGGCAAGGACCGCGACGGGAAGATCACCGAAGCGAAGTGGGTGCAGGGTGGCACTGGCAGTCAAGCGACGCGCTGATCGCTGCAACTTCGCAAGACATCGCCGTCGCTTGATAGCCAGTGCTGAATCGCCAAAAGACGCGGCCTTGGCAAAGGTTCTCCGGCGTGGTTGATCCACCCCGGGGGAGCACCGGCTGCCGAGCCGACGAAAATATTTTTCAAGCTGGCTAATCTGTTCGGTCGGCTCGATTGCTTATGCCACCCCGGAGCGGTCCCGAGCAAAAGGTCATTTTTTCTTTCGCTTAGCAGCAAGCTTCTTGGCCGCACCTTTTTTGGCCGGTGCTTTCTTTGCAGATGCCTTTTTGGCGGACGCTTTCTTGGCGGGTGTGTTCTTGGCCGTTAGCCTGGCCACGGTTTTCTTCGGCGAGACGCGCGACATCAATTTCTGTATCGGCCTGGACTTTGCCATATCGCGGGCGTTCGCGCCCGCGATACCGCCGACAACCGCGCCGACCGCCGCCCCCAGCGGACCCAACAGCGCCCCTGCCGCCGCACCGGCGGCCGCGCCGCCCGCCATGTCCATTCTTGACGTCAGATTGGGCTTTGTTTCTGCATTGTTAGCCTTCGCCATGTCACAGTCTCCTGATGGAAATATTCGCACAAAAACAACTAGGTGCCGGCCCAGAGGAGGACCGACCTGCACCGTGCTGAACTGTACCACGCCCGATGCTCCCCAGGTATCCGCCGTCAAAGTGAGCATCAACGGCAGGCTGGCGGGAGGGGAACCTTCTTGAAAAAAATAGTAAGCCGGCTATCAAAAGTCCCGTTTGGAACGTGGACAAGAGTATAATTTCCAGGCCGGTCGTTGCGGACCCCTCGCAAGAGCAGTTCTCCTGGCGGAAGACGCCGCGCCGGTAGCTCCTTGGCAAATGGGTAGTAGATAGGGCATTCTACCGGCAGATGGCCGGCGGCGAAACTGCGCGCAAGAGTGAACCGCGCCAAGCCCGCAATTCTGATTCAGCGGCGGAGAAATAGCCGCGCGAGTTTTGGTGAATCAAAAAGGGCTGTTTCGGGCGATTGATTCATGGACTTACGGCGTGAATCAAACCCGTAAGTGCAAGGAAGCAATAGTGTTGCATTTACTGTTGATGTCGTAAAGTACTTTGAAATAGTGAGTCGAATACATGAATCAAAATGCCCCAAACAGGTGGGTCCATCGAGGTGCGGGCAGGTCAACCCCGCGCAGAGTCGGCATGGAAGTGAATATCGTCCGTAAATTGCTCTTCCCTCCATTGCGTGGTAATCTGAAGGGCTGACGAACCACACCCTGGCCGGGTTGCCTTCGTGGACGGAGAAGTCCTCCGTCCCACGAAGGCCAAAAGCTGGCGGAGTGTTGGCGGGCTACCGGCGTTTTTACCGCGGGAGATGCAGCGATGCTGAGAATTACGGGTGAGGGGACGGCTCATACGTGCGACGGGGTGACCCGGCGGGATTTCCTGCAAGTGGGGGCCTTGGGGGCGGTGGGGCTGAGTCTGCCGCAACTCCTCGCGGCGGAGGCGCGGGCCTCTGAGGAAAAAACGAAGGAGCATGACAACCGCTCGGTGATCATGATCTTCAACCTCGGCGCGCCGAGCCAAATGGACACGTTCGATCCCAAGCCGGACGCGGCTGCGGAGATTCGGGGGCCGTTTGCGCCGATTTCGACCAAGGGAGATTTCCAGATCACGGAAATCCTGCCGCGGCATGCCCAGGTTGCGGACAAGTTCTCAATCATCCGCAGTTGCTACCACACTGCAGCGGCC
>JBKJRG010000070.1:0-3746 GCA_046594805.1 Opitutaceae bacterium
TGCGCTCGAACCCGACATTCTTTTTATGATGCCGGACTCAGCCGGTCACTTCCGACTCCGCGGGGGTGCACTGTGTTTTCCGACGGGCTGGGCTTTGGAGGATAAAATCGGACATCCCATGGATTTCATCCACGGCGTCGTGCCTGGTCTCAACGCGGCATTGGCGACGGCGATTCACCAGATTCTTTCCAAGCTGAAACCCGGGGTGGCTTTCCTGCGGGACAATTGGGGAATCACGGCGACCGACGAGTTGAATCTTCATCCCACGCGTCGGATCCCGGCGCCTGCCGGGCCCGTCGACCTCGATCGGCTTTGGTTGCGCGTTGAGCACCAGGCGTTGGTCGCGCTGCCGGGCAGTCGGGGCGTCGTCTTTGGCATCCGGATTGCCCTGCATCGACTTGATGCACTGGCCGGCACCCGCGCCGGGGCGGGCCTTCGCGCGGCGCTCATCACCATTCCGACCGAAATGGCTGTTTACAAACGCATCGATGAAATCCGGGCTAAACTCATTGCCTTGCTTTGAATCCGGTGGATTTCAACCCCGTGCGCCTTCAGGCTCCCTGCATCATGCCGAAACTGATCTCCAAGCTTGCCCTCGCAACCGCCGCGCTGGCGATTGCCTGCGTGTTCGCCGCCCCGATCGTCCGCGCGGCCGATGAAAAAGCGGATGCCGCCGCCAAGGCGGAAAAGAAGAAAAAACGCGACGAGGAGACGATCAAGAAATACGACAAGAACGGCAACGGCCGGCTCGATCCGAACGAAGAAGCCGCCCTGAAAGCCGATCAGGAAAAGGCGAAGAAGAAATAGGGGGACGTAAGCGAATGGTGTAGCCGCGAGCGGACGGAGACCACTCGCTCACGCTCGCGGCCACGAGGAGCCTCGGGGGGCGCGCCCTTATTTTTTGTCCGCCAACCCGCCGCTCCACTTGAGTTTGGTCCGGACTACCGAGAAATGAGAGTAATCGCGCCGCTGGGCCAGCGGCAGCCGGAGCTTGGAAATTGAAATATCCACCGGCGAGCGTGCGCTTACCTTCAGGTTGCGCTGGCCGTCCATCGCCACCAGCAGCCGCGAACCTTCGGTG
Organism: Opitutaceae bacterium; assembly: GCA_046594805.1. Taxonomy (GTDB): domain Bacteria; phylum Verrucomicrobiota; class Verrucomicrobiia; order Opitutales; family Opitutaceae; genus ER46. The sequence goes on from JBKJRG010000070.1 coordinate 1,082, forward strand.
CGGTTGAAGACGCGCAGGCGAACCTGATCGCGAAAGATGATCGAACGGTTGCTCAGGGTGTGCGGACATATCGGGGTCATCGCGATGACTCCCGCCGACGGGTGCAGAATGGGACCGCCGGCCGACAAATTGTAGGCCGTCGAACCTGTCGGCGTGCTGAAGATCAACCCGTCGCAGGTATAATCCGTGACCAGCTCACCGTCGGCGAACACCTCCAGCCGCACCAGGCGCGAGTTGACCGCCTCCTTCAGGAGCACGTCATTCAAGGCCAGGTCGTGCGTGCCCTTGCCAGTGGAGCAATCGAGCATCGTCCGATAATCGATGCGAAAGGCCCCGCCGAGCACGTCGGCAAATTGAGCGCGGGATTCGTCCGCGGAAAAAGTCGTGAGAAATCCCAAGCTGCCGCGATTCACCCCGATGATGGGGACCTGTTCCTCGGCTGACTCGCGCGCCACACCCAGCAGGGTGCCGTCGCCGCCGATCACGCAGCAGGCGTCGCAGCCCTTGAGGTAGCCGCGTGGGATCGGGAAGCGGGTCGTCTGCTTCAGCCGCACGCCGTTGGCGCGGGCGATCGCCACCAGCTCGCGCGCGAGCTCGGGCGCGCCGGCTTTTTCCTCGTTAACCACGAAGGCAAGTTTGCGAATGGGTTTCATGCGATGGGCAGCAGGCGGTCTATTAGTAACTAATTCGCCGCGAATGTCAGAATCTTTAATACGAAAGGTCGAGCGCCGTGGCAGTCGAGGTGACGAGGCTGGCGTCTGGCAGCCATCCGCCTCCCGACTTCGGCTGCTACGCCGATGACCGGGCAGAATTCTCTTTGCGCAGGCACAGGAGAAATTCCCGGTTGCCATCGGCGCCGGAGATGGGCGAATCCATGGAGCCAATAAGGCGGGCCCCGGGCAAATGGGTGAGCGCAAAATCGCGGATGGCAGCGAGCGTCGCCTCCTGCACCGCGGCGTCGCGGATGACGCCACGACCTTTGTCGACCTCCGCCTTGCCCGCTTCGAACTGGGGTTTGACCAGCGCGATCAAATTGCCACCGGGGCGGAGCAGCGGCCACACCGGCGGCAACACCGACTTGAGCGAGATGAACGAGACGTCCATCACGATGGCATCGTACTCAGAGCGCGGCAGGTCGTTGGCCGTGAGAAAGCGCGCGTTGATTTTCTCGAAGTTCGTCACGCGCGGATCGGCGCGGAGCTTTGGGTGCAGCTGAGCCCGGCCCACATCGACGCACACCACGTCGGCCGCCCCGGCCTGCAGGGCGCAGTCGGTGAAACCGCCGGTCGACGCTCCGACGTCGAGCACATGCGCGCCCTGGAGATCGAGGGCGAAACGCTCGAGCGCGCCGATCAGTTTCTCACCGCCGCGGCCGACGAATCGCGGCGGCTGCTCGACGGTAAGTTCGGTATCGGCGGGAAAATCTTTTCCCGGTTTGTCGAGCCGCTCGGTGCCACGCAGGACCCGGCCCGCCATGATCAGGGCCTTGGCCTGCGCCCGTGACGCGGCGAGCCCACGGGCCACGAGCAATTCGTCGAGCCGGATTTTTTTCGCCGCGGTCATGCGGGTTTTGATTTTTGCCGGGCCGGCGACCAACACGTGGTCCGGCCCCCGATAATGGCGTGGGCCAGCGGCTTCCCCGTGAGCGGACAACGACCGCCCCGCCGCCATCGGTGCTTGAACAGCCACGTCCGCGGGATGCCAACATTGAGGTCCTTCGGCAGTTGCCGGCCGCGCCCGGCGATGGCATCCAGCGCCAGGCGACAGACCCGGCGGCATTCGCGCCAGAGCGACCGCACTTCCGCGGGCGACAGCGAACCGGCCAGCCGCGCGGGATGAATCGCGGCGCGCCAAAGGATTTCGTCGGCCATCCAGTTGCCCACGCCGGGAAAACGTTCCTGCATCAGGATGACGGCCTTGATGGGCGCACGGCTGCGGCGGCGCAAAAACGCCGCGACCGCGTTGAACGTGAATTTCGGCGACAGGATCGCCGGCGCGATTTTGGACCACCACTCCGGCGGCCGGCGTCCGCAATGAAACAGGACCCGGCCAAACATTCGCGGGTCGTTGAACACCAGGGCGTGACCGGTCGTCACGAGGACCAAATGGTCGTGCTTGCCGGGGGCATGGTCCGGTGGCGCCACGCTCAGCTCGCCGCTCATGCCCAGGTGGATGCCGAGCCAGGCGCCGCCGCTGAAGCGAAACAGCATCTGCTTGGCCCGCGCCTCGGAAGAAACGAAACGCGACCCGATCAATGCCCGGCGAAACGCCGGCAAATCCAGCTCGCGCAGGAGTTTTTTCTGGTCGTGCCCCAGCACGCGGACGACCCGTTCCCCCCGCGCGGCGAGTTGCCAGCGCCTGCGAAAAAATTCCACTTCGGCGAGTTCAGGCATTTTGAAGACGGGGAAGACGCGGAAGACTGGGGAGAATGGGGAGAAGTGGAAGACGCGGACTAACGCGTAACGGACAGGGGGCTCGCGTCCTTTCCTACAGCGACGCGACGAACTCGGTCAGACTCGGAAACACGGGCACGTCGGGGAGGCCCAGCGCGGCCCAGCCGGCGGCGTCGTATTTGCCGGTGCAGACGGCCGCGGACCGGATGCCGGCATTCTGGCCCGCCTGGATATCCGCCTCGCGGTCGCCCACCATCCAGCAGTCGGCGGGG
>JBKJRG010000169.1:0-6622 GCA_046594805.1 Opitutaceae bacterium
ACAGCCCCGCAATGGTTGCAGGCCAGCTCGCTGGCTCCGAGGAGTACGCCCAACGTTGTGCCTCCGTGCGCGCAGTTGGCGCTGCCGCTACAAAAACGGCCCCGCTTGCGCGAGGCCGGATGTATCCGTAAATTAACTCCGCCCGACTTAGGCGTCCTTTTTCTTCTTGCCGCCCTTTTTCTCGCCACCGCCGGCGTTGAATTCCTCGCGGCTCAGGTAGCCGTCCTTGTCCTTGTCGAGGTCGGTGAACTTGGTGTCCGCCGCTTTCGCATCGAGCTTGTCCTTCATGGCGGCGACGTACTCGACCTTCGAGACTTTGCCATCACCGTCGGTATCGGCCAGCATGTAGGGCCCCTTCTTCTTGGTTTCGTCCGCCGCGTTCAACGCGAGCGGGAGACTGAGCAAAGCGGCCGTAGCCGCGATTAGGATTCGTTTATGCATACGCGGTCTGAGACGAACGCCGCGTCTCCCGCTCGCGCGGGGTGCGCTAACCCCATCGGCGGCACGGAGATCAAGCCGGAGATAAACTGAATAAGGTCCGCACGTCGGACTCAGGCTACCGCGGGCAGCCCGTCGAGGAGCTTGTCGAGCGTGATGGGATAATCGCGGACGCGGATGCCCGTCGCGTGGTAGATCGCGTTGGCCACCGCCGCGCCCACGCCGCAGATGCCAAGTTCGCCGACGCCCTTCGCCTTCAGCGGCGAGGAAATTGGGTCAGTTTCGTCGAGGAAGATCACTTCCTGGTGCGGAAGGTCGGCGTGCACCGGGACCTCGTAGCCGGCGAGGTCGTGATTGACGAAAAACCCATGCCGGTGGTCGACGGCGAGTTCCTCCATCAACGCCGCGCCGACGCCCATGGTCATCGCGCCAATCACCTGGCTGCGCGCGGACTTTGGATTGATGATCCGCCCGGCGGCGCACACGGCGAGCATGCGACGCACGCGGGTTTCACCCGTGGCGGCGTTGACGCCGACTTCCACGAAATGCGCGCCGAAGGTCGACTGCTGGTATTTCTGGTCGAGGCCTTCGAATTCAATCGTGTCCTCCGCCACGAGGCCGCTTTCACCCGCGGCCTGGGCGAGCGGTGCGCTGCGACTGCCTGATTTCACCTGCCCGTCGGCAAACACGGCGTCAGCGGCGCTGAAACCAAGTTTTTGGGCCACCGCCTCGCGCAGCTTCAGGCACGCGGCATAAACGCCGGAGGCCGAGCTGTTGCCGCCCCATTGTCCGCCGGATCCGCACGAGACCGGAAACCGTGAGTCGCCGAGCCGCACGACCACTTGGTCGAGCGGTACGCCCATCATCTCGGCGGCCGTCTGGGCGAGGATCGTATAGGTACCGGTTCCGATGTCGGTCATGTCGGTCTCCACCGTCACGGTGCCGCGATTATCCAGCCGGATACGTGCGCCGGATTTCATGACGAGATTGTTGCGGAAGGCCGCCGCGACGCCCGTGCCGATCAGCCATTTGCCGTCACGCGTCCTGCCGGGCGCGGGAATGCGCCTGCTCCAGCCGAAACGTTCGGCGCCCGTCCGCAGGCACTCGGTCAACCGGCGCTGCGAGAAGGGACGCTCCGGCTGTTCGGGATCGACCTGCGTGTCGTTGCGGATGCGGAACTCGATTGGGTCGAGGCCGAGCTTCTCGGCCATTTCGTCCATGGCGACCTCCAGTGCCATCATGCCTGGCGCCTCGCCCGGCGCGCGCATGGCGTTGCCTTCGGGAAGATCGAGCACGGCAAGCCGCATCGCGGTCATGCGATTGGCGCCGGCATAGAGCAGGCGCGTCTGGCTTACGGCCGTCTCCGGCGAGCCCTCCGGTAGGTCGCCGGACCAGCTCTCGTGGCCGATGGCGGTGAGCTTGCCGTCCTTCGTCGCGCCGAAGCGAATGCGCTGAATCGTCGCGGGCCGGTGCGTGGTGTTGTTCATCATCAGCGGCCGGTGCAGCGCGACCTTCACCGGTCGTTTCGCGGCGCGGGCGCCCAGCGCCGCGAGCAGGACGTCCGCGCGCAGGAAGAGCTTTCCGCCGAAACCGCCGCCGATGTAGGGCGAGATCAGGCGGACATTCTCCTTGGGAATGCCGAGCGTCTTCGCCATGTCGCCCACGCTCCAGGCAATCATTTGGTTCGAGGTCCAAACGGTGAGCTTGTCTCCGTTCCACTCGGCGAGGGAGGCGTGTGGCTCCATCATCGCGTGCGATTGATCGGGCGTGGTGTAGGTCGCGTCGAACTGAACGGGCGCGGAGGCGAACGCGCCGGTGAAGTCGCCCACCGCGGTGTCGGGCGGGCCGCCGAACCCCGGTTTGGGTTTGATCCCCGAGTCCTTTACGGCCGCGAGGTCGAACGCGCCTTTGGCCGGCTCGTACTTAACTTGAACCAGCTGTGCGGCCGCGCGCGCCTGCTCGAAAGTCCCGGCGACCACCAGCGCGATCGCCTGGTGATAGTGCTGGATTTCGGGCCCGCCGAGCAGCTTCGCGGTGTTGAAGTCACCCTTGTCGAGCTTGCCCGCGTTCTCCGCGGTGACGATGGCAAGCACGCCGCGCGCCGCCTTGGCGTCGTCGAGGTTGAGGGACGCGATGCGGCCCTTGGCGATGGCCGACCCAATCACGTAGCCATACGCCGCGTTGGGCGCGACGGCATGGTTCTCATAGGCATAAAGCGCCGTGCCCGTGGTCTTGAGCGGTCCGTCGATCCGATCGACGGGTTTGCCGACGACCTTGAGCTGGTCGATCGGATTGGTCGTGGCGGGAGAATCGAATTTCATGGCTGTGCTCCTTTCGCTTCCGCCAACACCGCGCTGAGCACGCGTTCGACGAGTTTCAACTTGAAGGCGTTTTCCGGCGTGGTCTTCGCGCCCGACAGCAATCGCGCGGCGACCGCCTTCGCGCCGCGCGGCATTTCCGCCTCGGCCGCCTCGACACGCCACGGCTTGTGCGCCACGCCGCCCAAGGCCACGCGGCCCGTCCCGTCGCGTTGCACGATCGCGGCGACGGAGACCAACGCGAAGGCATAGGAGGCCCGGTCGCGCACCTTGTAGTAGAGGTGCGCGCCGCCGATTGGCTTCGGCAAAGTGATGGCTGTGATCAGTTCGCCGGGCGCCAGAATCGTGTCGAGCTGCGGCTGGTCGCCGGGCAACCGATGAAACTCCGCGATGGCGATCTTCCGCGCGGAGCCGTCCGGGCGGATCGTCTCGACCGTCGCGTCGAGCACGCGCAGCGCGACCGCCATGTCGCTCGGATGCGTCGCGATGCAGGCCTCGCTGACGCCGAGGACCGCATGTTGCCGGCTAAACCCGCCGATCGCACCGCAGCCGCTGCCGGGCACGCGCTTGTTGCAGGGCTGGTTGGTGTCGTAGAAGTAGGGGCAACGCGTCCGCTGCAGCAGATTCCCCGCGGTGGTGGCCATGTTGCGCAGTTGGCCGGAGGCGCCAGCGACGAGGGCCCGCGACAACACGCCGTAATCGCGCCGCACGCGTTCGTCGGCGGCGAGGTCCGTGTTGCGCACCAGCGCGCCGATGCGGAGCCCGCCTTCGGGGGTCGGCTCGATCTGGTCGAGGCCGAGTCCGGTCACGTCGATCAGGTGGGTCGGCGTCTCGATCTGGAGCTTCATCAAATCGAGCAGATTGGTTCCGCCCGCGATGAACCGGGCGCCTGGTTTCCCCGCGGCCGCGGCGGCCTCCGCCGGCGTGCGTGCGCGCTCAAAGGTGAAGGCTTTCATGCGGGCCTCCCTGCGACCTCGATGATCGCCTCGGCCATGTTGGAGTAGGCGCCGCAACGGCAGAGGTTGCCGCTCATCCGCTCGCGCAGCTCCTCGGCGGTCAGTTGCGGACGCGCCATGAGATTCGCGGTTACATGACTCGGAATGCCCGCCTTGATTTCGCCGAGCATCGCCACGGCGGAACAGATTTGTCCCGGCGTGCAATAGCCGCATTGGTAGCCGTCGCATTTCACGAACGCGGCCTGCATCGGGTGCAATTTCTCCGGCGTGCCCAATCCTTCGATGGTGGTGATGCGGGCGCCTTGCTGCATCACCGCGAGCGTGAGGCACGAATTGATCCGGCGGTCGCCGAGCAACACGGTGCACGCGCCGCAATGGCCGTGATCACAGCCCTTCTTGCTGCCCGTGAGATGCAGGTGCTCCCGCAACGCATCGAGCAGCGTGGTGCGCGTATCGAGCTCCAGGTCGCAGACTTTGCCGTTCACCGTGAAGGAGACCTTGGTGAGCACGGCGGACTCTCCGGCTGCAGCGGGAGTCTGACCTTGGGCGAGTGGCGGTATCATGGCGACCGCTGCGGTGGCAGCTCCCAGCAGCAAGAACTCCCGCCGGTTGATGTCGAGGTTGTCAGGTGATTGCATTGGGCGGCTCTCGTTGAGGTTTTGGCGGTGTGGGCGCCGCGAGTGCGGGTGATATGTCATCGGCACCTCGTGCTCTCTCAATGGTCACTCTTTCAGACTGACGAGTGCCCGTCTCTCGCGTTCTACCTCCGCGAATCCCGAAATCCACATCCGGGAATCCGCCACACCGCTACAGGAGTTTCATCTCCGGCGCATCCCGAGGCCGGCTGGTCCTGCCCTCAAATCAGCCCAGCAGGTCTCCCGCGGGGTTGGTCCGTCACTTCCCGAGGCAGAAGAGCTTCGTGCCGGTGCGCACGTAGAGATTGCCCTGCGAGATGGAGATGCTCGAGCGATGGCGGGTGTCGTCGCCGTCGTCTTTGAAGTTTGCGCTGTGCAGCAGCTTGAATTCCGAGCCACCCGCCTGAATCACGAACACGTCGGCGTCGAAGTTCATCACGTAAATCTTGCCGTCGGCCGCGGTGGGCGAGGCCTGGAAAATGGATCGACCGCCGAGGTCTCCACTCCAGATGACGGAGCCGTCGGCTGGCTCGACGCAGAACAGTTTCCGCTTCGTGCCGTTCAGAATATAGAATTTCCCCTCATAGAAGAGCGGCGTGGGCACATCGGTGGTGAGATCGCGCTCGTTCTTGGTCGGGGCGGCCTCGGCGGGATCTTCCGTCTGCTGCACGTGGCTCTGCCAGGCGAGGTCCTTGTACGTGAGGGCGCCGCGACTGCCCGCTTTCACGGCGTAGACCGGAGCGTTCTTCGGGGCGGAGGCGAGGATGACGCGGCCATCGGTGGCGGGTGACGGCACGAGCCGCCAGTGGCCAATCTTCGTGGAGTTCCATGTGCCCCAGCGCCAAAGCTCGGCACCGTTTTTCGGATCATGGCCGGTAATGGCGTCGCCGCCGACCACGACGAGTTCGGCCCGACCTTGGTGTACGAACGGCAACGGCGTGCTGAAGGCCTCACGCGATTCCGCGACCGCCTCGGAGGGCCGCAGGCTGCGCCAGAGGTCCTTGCCGGTGGCGGGGTCGATCGCGAGGAGGTACGATTCGTTGCCGGTGGGCTTGCCGCGGCCTCGCACCGCGACGTCGCGCTGGAGCACCTGCATGATGAGCTGGCCTTCCTGCAGCAGCGGGCTGCTGGAGAACGTCCACTGGAACGCGAAGGGCCCGAGATTGCGTTCCCAGAGCTTTTTCCCCGCGACGTCGAAGCCGACGAGTTCTCCCGTGCCGAAGAAAAACACGGCGAGCTTTCCGTCCGTCACGGGCGAGGGCGAGCAGGAGTTGCTGTATTGGCCGTCGGTGGTGAACGCGCTGACGTCGGCGCGCCAGATCGGCGCGCCGGTGCGGCGATCGAGACAAAGGGCGGCTTGCTGGCCGCTCTTCGTGTCGGCGGCCGTGACGAAAACGCGATCGCCCCAAATCACCGGGGTGCCGGCGGAGGCGCCGGGCAGCTCGACCGCCCATTTCACGCCGTCGGTCTTGCTGAACTTGCCCGGCAGGTTTTTCTCCGGACTGGAGCCGTTGTGAGCGGGCCCGCGCCAGTTGTCCCAATTGCCGGCGCGCGCGGCGCCAGCGAAAAGGGAGAGCACCAACAGCAAAGGCAAGGAGCGCATGGGAGAGGTGAGGGAAAGAGAACGCGGGCTTATTTTCGAGATGTTGGGGCACGGGGGTCAAGCTGTCGCTGGCATTGCCCGAGCCAATCGAGTCTCACGCGAAGCCGCGAAGGGCGCGAAGCGAACGGGATGTTTCGCGCCTTGGCGTGAGATCCGGCTGGCTGTCACGTCACCGCGCGGGCTCGGCGATGCAATAGACCACGCTGTGCGATCGCGCGAACAACTGGCCATGGATGGGCGCGAGGGCGGAGCGGAAGACTTCGTTGCGAGGGGCGCCGATGGAAGCGAGGTGGATTGCCCTCCGTCCCTTTGTGTCCTGGTGGTGAGATTTCTGAACCCGCCTGCGTTGCAGTCTCACAGCCGGCGGATGCGAAGATCCTTGAAGTAGAATGTGCTTTTGGGGTCGTGGCCCTGGAGCGCGATCATTCCGCCATTAGGGTCGAGGCGCCGGCCGGCGCGAGGGGCGGCGCGCTGGACGTTGTCGGGTTCAGTGTAGTCCACGACCTGCCGGTCGTTCACCTGGATCACGATGCGTTTCTCCTGCACCCGCACGCGCACGCGAAACCACGCGGACTCGTCGACCGGCGATTCCGCGAGATCGACGACATCATAGAGGCTCCCCGTTTTCCGTTTTTCGATCACTGAGCTGTTCAGCTGCAACTCATAGCCTTT
>JBKJRG010000176.1:0-10628 GCA_046594805.1 Opitutaceae bacterium
TGCGCCGTCTGGATGGCAATCGGCAGGATGACGGCCGCCGCCGCCTGGTTCGACATCGGCTGGGTCAGCGCAACGGTCAGCAGAAAAAAACCCGCCAGCAGCCAGGTCGGTGAGAACCCGCTCGTCCAGTCGGCGACATGGGTCGCGAGGTATTGGGCGGTGCCCGTCTGCACCATCGCCTGGCCCAAGGCCAGCATGCAGGCGATCAGGATGACGACCCGCCACTCGAGTTCGCGATAGGCATCGGTGGGCGCGATGCAGCCGGTGACAAAAATCAGGAATGCGCCCAGCAGCACCGCGACTGCCAGCGGCAACCTGCCGGTGGTCGCGAGCACCAGTGAACCGGCGAAGATGGCGATGGCGCGCCACGCCTTCGGTCGATTGGTGCGAGGCTCCTCGACCGCATGCAGGACGCTGACGACATTTTCCTCGGCGATCTGGGCAATGCCCGTGGTCCGGCCCTGAACCAGCAGGACATCCCCCACGCGCAGGGTGGTCCGGCTGAGTTTTTCGATGAGGTTCTTGCCATGCCGGTTGAGCCCGAGCACCTGCAGACCATATCGCTCCCGCAAACCGGCGCTGCGGAGGTTGCGGCCCACCAGCCGTGAGCCGGGCACGACCAGCGCCTCGACCAGCGACGCATCCTCCGTTTTCAGATCGGGATCGGACAGCACCACGTCGGGGCGGATCTCGATTCCCGCGGTATCCTTCACCTTGAGTACGTCACCGCGGGCCCCTTCCACCAGCAGCACGTCGCCGGCCTCCAGCGTCATGTCGCGCCGCGGCCAGAGGTAGTGGTTGGGCTCGCGCAGCAAGCGCATGATCGAAAGATCGAGGTCGCGGCCGAAATTGGCCTCGGCAATGGTTTTTCCGACCAGCGGCGAGGTGGGGAGGAGCAGCACTTCCGTGACGTAGGACCGCACGCCGAATTGTTCCAGCAACCCCTCGGCCGGTGCGCGGTCCGGAATAAGCCGCCGCCCGACAAAAAACATGTAGAGCAGGCCCGCGATGGCGATGGGGATGCCGACGGGCGCGAGCTCGAACATGCCCATCGGCGGCAGCCCGAGATTGGTCATGATGCCGCTGATGACCAGGTTGGTGGAGGTGCTGATGAGAGTGACGGAGCTCGTGAGGATCGAAGCGAACGCCACCGGCATGAGCAGGCGCGAGGGTGAGACCTTGGCCTTCGCTGCGATTCCGAGGACGATCGGCAGGAAAAAAGCCGCGGCCGCGGTGTTGCTGATAAAGGCACTGAGGCCGGCACAACCCAGCATGATCACGAGCAGGAGCGTGTTTGTTCCCGTCCCGGCGTGCTTCACGATGGCGCGCCCGGCCATTTCGACCACCCCGGTCTTGATCAAGGCGGAGGTCATGATCAGCAAACTGAGAATCATCAGCACGGTATCGCTGCCGAAGCCGGCAAAGGCATCTTTCGCCTTCAGAAGACCCAAGAGAATGAGCGCCAGCACCAGCCCAAGCGCCACCACATCGGTGGGAATCCGATCGAAGGAGAAGAACACCATCGCGACCACGATGAGGCCGAGCAGGAGGGCGATGTCGAACGTCACGGGCTCATGGTGTTGGCCGCGTCGCGGAGGTTCCGTTTCTACCGGTCGTTGCAACCACTTCGCTTCGGTCGGTTGGTCGCTGCATTCGGGCGAGTGAATACGGCGAGGTGTCCATGAATGCAGGGCCTATATTGTGGTGTAGGTCGTGCTGCTGGCGGTCACCGCCCTCGCGAGTGATCTCCCGGCCCGGCGCGCGGCTAAGATCGATCCGTACGTGGCGTTACGGGTGGAGTAACGTGGCATCGGCTTCCAGCCGATGATCTGCGGCTGGAAGCCGCAGCCACTGCTACTTCAACACCTCGGCCAGCTTGCTGATATCCTTGCCGCCACCCATGGCGAAATCCGGCTTGCCGCCGCCCTTGCCACCCAGCTTCAGTGAAATCTCATTAACCAGTTTGCCTGCCTGGTGGCCGGCCTTGATCGCGGCGGGGGAACAAAACGCCACGACGGAAGCCTTGTCCCCGATCGCTGCGCCCAGCGTGACCACGCCTTCGCCGATCTTGGAGATGATCTGGGAGCCCAGCGAGCGCAGCGCTTCCGGTGCGTCGACGCTCACGACTGCGCTGACGAAATTAAGTCCGTCCCGCGCCACGGCCTTTGCCGCAAGTTCATCGGCGAGTCCGGCGGACGCCTTCTGTTCGAAAGCCTTGAGCTTCTTTTCGAGCTCTTTCTGGTGCGCAAGCACGGCGTCGAGTTTCTGCGCGACATCGAGGGGTCCGGCGTTGAGCCGGGCGTTGACGCCCGCAAGCGCGGCGTCGCGTTGGGCAACGTAATCAAATGCGGCCTGGCCTGCCACCGCCTCGATTCGGCGGGTGCCGGCGGCGATGGCCATTTCAGCCACGATTTTTATCAGGCCAATCTCGCCGGTGGTGGTGACATGCGTTCCGCCGCAGAGCTCGCGGCTGTAGCCGCCGATGTCGACCACGCGGACTATCTTGCCGTATTTATCGCCGAAAAAGGCGAGGGTGCCTTCCGGCTTCTGGTCGAACTCGGTCTGGTAGGTTTCAACGGGCGCGTTGTCGATCACCCGTTCGTTCACCATCCGCTCGATCTCGCGGATCTGCCCGGGCGTCAGGGCCTCAAAATGGGAAAAGTCGAAACGCATCCGCTCCGGCGTCTTCGACGTGCCGGCCTGGCGCACGTGATTGCCGATCGTTTTCCGTAATGCCCAATGAATCAGGTGCGCCGCCGAGTGGTGCCGCGAGATGGCGCGGCGGCGGGCAAAGTCGATGGAGAGCTGCGCGGCGGCGGCGCGAAGCGTGCCCGGGTTTTGGGTTTTGAGTTTTGAGTTTTGGGTCGGCTCGACCTTATGGAGGTGACGACCGGCTTTGTCCTTTACGGTGTCGACAATCGTGAATTGCTCACCCGCGACGACGGCGGCGCCGGTGTCGCCTGCTTGTCCGCCCATCTCGGCGTAGAACGGCGTCCGGTCGAAGACCAAAAACGTGTCGTCACCGCTCTGCACCACATCGGTCACGATGGCGGCGACCGGCTGGGCGGTGTCGATCACGTAACCGGTGAAAAGCGAAGCCTCGTAGGCCACCGCCGCTTCACCCTCGGTGGCGGCGACAATGATTTCTTTTTTCTGCGCCGCGCGGCCGCGGCCACGCTGCTTTTCCATCTCGGCTTCGAAACCCGCCGTGTCCACCCCCAGCCCGCGTTCGGTCGCGAGGAGTTGGGTCATGTCGAGCGGGAAGCCGAAAGTGTCGTAAAGCTCGAACGCCGCCGCGCCCGAAACCTTGCCGCCCGCCGCGGCCTTGGCGAAGAGTTGCAGCCCGCGATCGAGCGTGCGGCCAAAGCTTTCCTCTTCGCTCCGAACCACCCTCCGGATCATGTCCTGTTGCTGTTTTAATTCCGGGAACACACCGCCGAGCGATTCGACCACCGGAGCCACGAGCTGTTCGAAAAAGCCCGCCGACAATCCGAGCTTCTTCCCATAAAGGATTCCCCGCCGGAGAATCCGCCGGATTACGTAATTTCGCCCTTCATTGCCGGGCAGGATTCCATCGGCAATGGCGCAGGAAACGCAGCGCGCGTGATCGGCGAGGACCCGGAAGGCGACATCGATGTTTTCCTGCTCGCTCAATCCATCGCGTTTCGTCGGGACGGTCGCCCGGTATTCCCTCTGAGAAAGCTGCGCGACTTTCTGGAAGAGGGGAGCGAAAGCGTCCGCCGCGTAGTTCGACGGGTCCTTGGTGAAATCCTTGAATCCGTTGGTCGTCGCGTGAATCCCGGCCACGCGTTCGAAGCCCATGCCGGTGTCCACGTGCTTTGCCGCCAGCGGGGAGAACGTGCCGTCGGCGTTCGCGTTGAACTGGATGAAAACGTGATTCCAGATTTCGATGCAACGCGGGCTGCTCGAATTGACCAGTGCGCGGCCCGCGGCCTCGTTGTCTTCCGGCAGCAGGTTGAAATGGATTTCCGAGCACGGTCCGCAGGGCCCGGTGTCGCCCATCATCCAGAAATTATCCTTCTTGTTGCCGTTCACGATATGCACGGCGGGATCGAGGCCTTCCTTCTGGAAGATTCCGGCCCAGATGTCGTGAGCTTCCTGGTCAAACTCCGACGGATCGCCCTTCGACTTGTCGGGTGCGTAGACGGTCGCGAAGAGCCGTTTGGGCGGGATGCCCCAGACCTTCGTGAGCAGCTCCCAGCCCCACGTCAGCGATTCCCGTTTGAAGTAATCACCGAAGGACCAGTTCCCCAGCATCTCGAACATCGTGTGGTGGTAGGTATCGTAACCCACGTCCTCCAAGTCGTTGTGCTTGCCGCCGGCGCGGATGCATTTCTGCGTGTCCGCCGCGCGAGTGTCCTTTGCCGGCCGCGCGCCGGCCCACTTCGAGACATCCGGCGCGCGATCGCCCAGGAAGATTGGCACGAACTGGTTCATCCCGGCATTGGTGAACAACAAACCGGGCGAATCCGGCAGCAGCGACGCCGACGGAACGATCGTGTGGCCCTGCCGGGCAAAGAAATCGAGGAAGCTCTGACGAATCTCGGCGGAGGTCATGGCAGGGGACAGGAAGGCGAGAGGACAGAGGCGCCCTCGCGGTTTAGCAAGAGGGGAAATTGGCCCACGCGACGGCGCCAATCGCCCGGTAGCGTCGCACCCGCCGTCTCACTCGACGAAACCGCCGCGACGGATCCCGGAGCCAGCCGCGACCCGCGCCAATCCACTCCGCCCGCCACAGCTCCGCCTTAACCGCCCCACAGGCCCCCTCATCACCGCCACTGCGCACGTCTACTTCGAACTCGTGCGGAAGCTGGGCCTATCCAAGTTGCGCCATCACCGCGTCGGCCATCGCCCGGGTGCCGACCGCGGGGGCGCCAAAGGCGATGTCCGCGGTCCGCGTGCCGGAGGTCACGGCCTTCTTCACGGCGGCCTCGATGCGCGCCGCCGGCTGCTCCAGGCCGAAGCTGAAACGCAGCATGAGGGCCGTGGAAAGAATCTGGGCACAGGGATTGGCGATGCCTTTGCCGGCAATGTCCGGGGCGGTGCCGCCGGCCGGTTCATAAAGTCCGAAGGGCAGCCCGAGCGAATTTTTGCCGGCGCCGAGGGAGGCGGAAGAAAGCATCCCCAGCGAACCGCAGATGACGGCCATCTCGTCGGAAAGAATGTCGCCGAACATGTTTTCCGTGACGAACACGTCGAACTGGTTCGGGTTGCGCGCGAGCTGCATGGCGGCGTTGTCCACATACATGTGGCTGAGCTCGAGCTCGGGCGCGTGCTTGGCCACGTAATCGGTCACGGTCTTGCGCCAGAGGACGGAGGTCTCGAGCACGTTGGCCTTGTCGATCGAGCAGAGTTTTTTCTTCCGCGACCGCGCGGTGGCGATGGCGGTGGCGGTGATGCGCTCGATCTCGCTTTTGCGATAGACCATCGTGTCGATCGCCTGCACATCGCCGTCGGGGAGCGTGATGGTCTGCTTGGGCTGGCCAAAGTACACGCCGCCGGTGAGCTCGCGGATGCAGACAATGTCGATGCCGTCGGGAATCCGGTTGGTCTTGAGTGGAGAGGCATCGGTGAGCTCGCGGTACAACAGGCCGGGCCGGATGTTGGCGAAGAGGGTGAAATGCTTGCGCAGGGGCAGCAGGGCGGCGCGTTCCGGTTGCTCCTGCGGGGGAAGTTTTTCCCATTTCGGGCCGCCGACCGATCCAAAGAGAATGGCGTCGGACTGCTCGCAGATCTTCAGCGTGACATCGGGCAATGCCTTCCCGTGACGGTCGATGCCGGCGCCGCCGACATCCGCCTGCGTGTACGCGAGGGTCAGGTTTTCCTGCCGGGCCACGTGCTCGAGGACGCGCAGCGCCTCGGTCATGACTTCGGGTCCGATGTAATCACCGGCGAGGACGGCAAACTTCAAGGTCGACATGGAAAACGCGCAGATTGGCGAGGGCCGTGGCGGCGTGGCAAGTGGGGAGTTGGTGATAACAGTTGCGCGCGGGCGGAAAGATCGTGGATTGAAAAGAGTGAACGTGCACGTCCTGCCCGCGGGGCCCATCCAGACCAACGCGTACCTGCTTACCCTGCCTGCCCGTGGGGAAGCCGTCCTGATCGATGCGCCGGGGGACATCTGGGCCGAGGTTGCCCCGATCCTGCAGCGCGAAAAATGCCGGCTGACGGAACTGTGGCTGACGCACGGCCATTGGGACCACACCCAGGGAGGCGCGGAAGTGGTCCGCCAAACCCAGGCGAAAGTGCGCGCGCATCCGGATGACCGCGCCATGATCGAGACGCCCGAAATCATGGAGCGGTTTATGGGCGAGCGAATGAACCTGCAGCCGATCCACGTCGATCACTGGGTGAAACAGGGCGATCGGATCGAAGCCCTCGGCACGGTTTTCGAGATCCGGCATGTGCCCGGCCACTGCCCGGGCAACATTCTCTTTTACGTGGCAACGGCGGGCGCCGCCTTTGTGGGCGACGCGCTTTTCAATGGCAGCATTGGCCGCACCGATTTGCCGGGCGGTGACTTCGCCCGTCTCGAGCGTTCCATCCGCGAGCAAATCTATACGCTGCCCGAAACCACGGTCGTGCTGCCGGGACACGGACCGAAGACCACGGTCGGCGAAGAGCGCGCGCACAATCCTTATGTCAGCGGGTGACCACGAGCCATTCATGCGGCGGGCGCTGGAGCTCGCGCGCAGCGTCTGGGGCACGACGCATCCCAATCCGATGGTTGGCGCGCTGGTCGTGGAAGAAGGGCAGATCGTCGGGGAGGGCGCCACTGCGCCCGATGGCGGGCCGCATGCGGAGCGCCTCGCCTTGCTCGCGCGCGGGAAAACCCCGCGCCCCGGCGCAACACTCTATGTCACGTTGGAGCCCTGTTCCACGGAGGGCCGGACCGGGGCTTGCACCGACGCGATCATTGGCGCGGGCATCAAACGGGTCGTGGTGGGAGCAAACGATCCGAATCCGGCGCACAATGGGCGGGGACTGGACGTCTTGCGCCAGGCAGGCATCGAGGTGATCAGCGGCGTGCTGGCGGCCCAGTGCACCGATCTCAACCTCATCTTCAACCACTGGATCACGCACGACAGCCCCCTGATTGCCGCGAAGGTGGCGTCGACGCTCGACGGCAAGCTGGCCTGTCGCACCGGCGAGTCCCGCTGGATCACCAACGAAGCGGCGCGGGCGGATGTCCACCGCTGGCGCCGGCTCTTCCCCGGCATCGCGGTGGGCGCGATGACGATCCTGAAGGACAACCCCCGCCTGACTGCCCGGCGGAGTGGCGAGCCGGAATGGTGCCCGTGGCGGTTCGTTTTCGACGGGTTGCTGCGGACGGTGGGCGACAAGAGCCTGCCAGCGGTTTTCACCGATGAATTCCGGGAGCGTACGATTGTTGTGACGACACCGCACGGCGGCCTCGGGTACGTGCGCAAGCTGCGGGACATGGGGATCAAGGTGTGGATTTTCGAATCGCCGACCCAGCGGGTGTCGTTCGCGGAATTCCGCAAGAAATGCACCGAGGAACGGATCGCCGGCGTCATGGTCGAGGGCGGCGCCCAATTGATCAGCGAGTGGATGCGCGCGCGGCAGCTCGATTACCTCTTTGCCTATCATGCCCCGATTATTTTTGGCGACGACAAGGCCAAGACGATCTTCTCGGGGCTCCGGACGGAGAAAATCGAGCACGCCGTGCGGATCGGCGACGTGACCCACGAAATCTTCGACGGAGACGTCCTGATGCGCGGCCGGGTGGTCTTTCCGGAGAAGCTGCTGATCGACGAGACGGTGTTTGGGGTGCGGTGACGCGGCAGGCGGTAAGCAGCAGGCAGTAATCAGTGCAGAGCGTCACCGGTCTCCGATTACAGATTACTGGACGCCGATGACTGCCTGCCGATTCTACCTTGCCTCCGGCAACACCCATAAGGCGGCCGAGCTGCAGTCGCTCGCGGACAGGTCGCGCCTGCCGCTGGAGATCGTTTCGGCCCGCGCGGTGGGCGGGATGCCGGCGGTGACGGAGGACGCGGGTACGTTTGCCGGCAATGCGCGGATAAAAGCGCTGGCGCTGCGCGAGTGCATTCCCGCGGATGGCTGGTCGCTGGCGGACGACAGCGGTCTCTGCGTCGACGCGCTCGGTGGCGCGCCCGGGGTGGAGTCGGCCTATTATGCCGGGCCCGCGGGGGATAGTGCGGCCAACCTGGCCAAGCTGCTCGAGACCCTGTGCGACGTGCCGTCGGCGCGCCGGACCGCGCATTTCACCTGCGTCCTATTGGTGATCGCGCCGGATGGCAGCGAACACGTCTTCGAGGGGCAATGCGCGGGCCGGCTCCTGACGGCCCCGCGGGGCGGCGGCGGTTTCGGCTACGATCCGATCTTTGTGCCGGAGGAGAGCGCGCAAAGTTTTTCCGAACTGGGCGAACAGGTAAAGAACGGGCTCAGCCATCGCGCGCGTGCCTGGGCGAAACTGGCGGAGTGGGTGAGGGGCACTCCGCGGTAAACCGGCCTTGAATGTTTGTGATGGTGGGGACGCGGCGCCCTCGCCGCGTTTCGTTCGAACACCGCGGCGAGGGCGCCTCGGCCCCATCCAAGTCATGCTGGCCCCAGGCCTATTGCCGATTCTCCTGCGCGTAAATCACCGCGGCCTCGGCGCGACGGGAGACATGCAATTTCTCGAACACCGTGCTCAAATAGTTCTTCACCGTCTTCTCGCTAAGGCCGAGCTTCACGCCGACCTCCTTGTTGGTGCAGCCTTCGGCGATCAACGCCAGCACGCGTCTCTCCTGTGGCGACAGCGTGCTCAGAGCGTCGCGCCCGCCCGTACCGGACTTCACCATTTGCATGACCCGCGCGGTGACCGCCGGATCGAGAATCGACCGGCCCGCGGCCACATCGCGAATCGCGCTGATGAGGCCGCGGCCGTCGATTTCCTTGAGGAGGTAGCCGTTGGCCCCGGACCGGATCGCCTCGTCCACCATGCGGTCGTCGACGGAGGAAGTGAGAATGAGAACATGCGTCCCGGGGGTGCATTTCAGGATTTGGCGGCAGGCCTCGAAGCCCGTGCCGTCGGGCAGGCGAATGTCGAGCAGGACCACGTTCGGCATCAGGCGGGCAGCGGCTTCCACACCCGCAGCGACGGTGCCAGCTTCGCCGAGGACCTCGAGCCGCGGATCCGTCGTGAGCAGCGTGCGCAGGCCGGTCCTAACCACTTCGCTGTCGTCAATCAACAGCAGCGTAACGCGAGAGTCGGCCAAAGGGGGATTCATGAAGCGGAGGGCGGCGCAATCGGGAGGGTGGTGATGACGCGTGAACCTTCGCCCGGGAGGCTGGTCACGCGCACCGTGGCGCCCATGCGTCCGGCGCGGGCTTGCATGTTACCGAGCCCATGACCGCCGTCGCGACGAGTGCCCGCCTCGAAGCCCCGCCCGTTGTCCTGCACCAGCAGGCAGACTTCCCGGTCGCTTTTGTGCATGCGCAGCGTGATACGCGACGCGCCGCCATGGCGCAACGCATTGCTCACCGCCTCGCGCGCGATTTGCAGCGCCTCGAGGCTCTGTTCGGCGGTCAAGAGCGCCGCGGCGTCCTCGTCGATTTGGATATCGAACTTCGCCTGATGACCGGCTCCCAGTTCGCCCAGCAGGGTGCTGGCGGCGTGCGCGAAACCCGCGCGACGCAGATTCTCCGGCGCCAGGCCCGTGATGTAAGCGCGGACGTCGCGAATGGTGTTGTTGAGCCCGGCGCGGGTTTGTTCGAGCCGGCGATCGGCTTCCGCCGGATTGGTCTGCACCAGGGTGCGAACCGTTTCGAGGGTGAGCCCGACCGCGTACAGCGATTGGATGATCCCGTCGTGCAGGTCGTGTCCCAGCCGGATTTTCTCCTCGAAGGATTGGGTGAGGAGCTGTTGTTTCAACTCGACGTCCTCTTCCGCGCGGCGACGCACATCGCGTTCACGGGTGAGCTCGGCGCCCTGCGCCGCGGAGGTGGCGGCGAGCTGGGCGAAGGCCCCGATCTCGGTGCGCGCGGCAGCGAAGGGAGTGCTCGAGTCGGGGACCCGGGCGGTGCGCATCGCCAGGTTGATAATCAAGGCAAGGGCAAGGGCGGCCCCGACGAGGGCCAGCACGAGGGCGAGCTGCTGCGACAGGGCCAACGCCCGCACCGGAGACGAGGTCATCCCGCCCGGCAACGCGGTCACGGCACGTTCGCCGAACGCCGGTGGATTCGTTCGCACGCGCCAAGCCGGCGTCGCGAGCAGCGCGACCAGCGCGGCCAGAACGACGAACAGTGCCGTGGCCAGGAAACGCGGCAGCGGATTCATGCGGGGACGCCGCCATCCTGCCACCGGCGGCGGAGGCGTCAAAGCATTGATGCGGTGGGGTAGCCCGAGCCGCCTGACTCGTGCTCGTGATTCGTAATCGTGCTCTTAATCGCACGTTGATGGGTCGAGCACGAGTACGAGCAAGAGCACGAGCACGAGGAAGGCCAGGAGGGAGGGGCACATGGTCTTTCGTTTTGGCTGTTCAAACGCCTTTACCGTAGGTCAGCGCGCTTGCGCGCGCCAAACCGCGCTCGCAAGCGAGCTGGCCTACATTTACACGGCCAAAACGAAAGACCGTGCC
>JBKJRG010000130.1:0-8123 GCA_046594805.1 Opitutaceae bacterium
ACGCGCCGCGCCGACCGCCAGCGCGAAATCGACGCGGGCAAGCTGCCCGATTTCCTCCCCGAGACCGCGCACGTGCGGGGCGGCGACTGGCGCGTGCCCCCGCCGCCGCGCGACCTGGTCGATCGCCGCACCGAGATCACCGGGCCGGTCGATCGCAAGATGGCGATCAACGCGCTCAACTCGGGCGCGCAGTGCTGGATGGCCGACTTCGAGGACGCGAATTCCCCCACCTGGGAGAATGCGATCGAGGGGCAGATCAACATGCGCGATGCCATCCGGCGGACGATCACGTTCACCTCGCCGGAGGGGAAGAGTTACGCGTTGAAGGAAAAGACCGCCACGATCGTCGCGCGGCCGCGCGGCTGGCACATGGACGAGAAGCATGTGTTGCTGGACGGCAAGCGCGTGTCGGCGTCGCTCTTCGACTGGGGCCTTTATTTTTTCCACAACGCGCGCGAGCTCGTGAACCGCGGTAGCGGGCCTTACTTTTATCTCCCGAAACTGGAAAGTCACCTGGAGGCGCGGCTGTGGAACGAAGTGTTTGTCCACGCGCAAGCAGCACTGGGCCTCCCGCGCGGCACGGTCCGCGTCACGGTCCTGATCGAGACCATCCTCGGGGCGTTCGAGGCGGAGGAGATTCTGTACGAGCTGCGGGAGCACGCCTCCGGGCTGAATTGCGGGCGCTGGGATTATATTTTCAGCGTGGTGAAGAAGCTGCGCAACCGGCCGGAGTATCTCTTCCCCGATCGCACGCTGATCAGGATGACGGTTCCCTTCATGCGCGCATATGCGCTGCACGTGATCAACGTGTGCCACCGCCACGGGGCTTATGCGATGGGCGGCATGGCGGCCCAGATTCCGATCAAGAACAACCCGACGGCGCACGAGGCGGCAGTGGCGAAGGTGACGGCGGACAAGGAACGCGAGGCACGCGACGGCCATGACGGCACCTGGGTGGCTCATCCGGGATTGGTGCAGGCGGCGATCGATGCGTTCGGCCGGCACATGCATGGCCCGAACCAGCTGCACAAGCTGCATGAGGTCACGACCACCGCGGCTGCGCTGCTCGAGCCGCTGCGCGGCCCGATCACCGAGCAGGGCGTCCGCTGGAACCTGCACGTGGGCGTGCGCTACCTGGAAGCATGGCTCGGCGGCTCGGGCGCCGAGCCCATCCACAACCTGATGGAGGACATGGCCACGGCGGAAATCTCCCGTTCGCAGCTCTGGCAGTGGCTGAAGTTTGGCGCGAAGCTCGACGACGGCCGGCCGATTACGGCGGAGCTCTACGACGCCCTGCTCAACGATGAGTTGAAAAAAATCCGCGCGGAATACGGGGAGCGGCGATACGACAGCGGCCACTTCAAGCCGGCGATCGAGTTATTCATGCGGATGTCGAAGAGCGCGACTTTCGACGAATTCCTCTCCCTGCCCGCGTACGAGTTGCTGCCATAGGGCGTGAATTCAAATGGCGTGTCATTCTGGGGGTAACTTCGCTCTGCTCGGAATGACATGCCTTTTTGGACGTCATCTTGGCGGTGGTTGTAATCGGAGGAGCCCACGAAACACCCGAATCACACGAACTTTGGCGTTTGAGTTTTTTGAGGGGTAAATTAGACGAAGAGCGATGCCGCACACTCTCGCTGAGTTGAATTCCGCCGACAGCACCGCCTTCACGGCGGCGGTTGGGTCCGTTTTCGAGCATTCGCGCTGGGTGGCGGAGGAGACGTGGCCGCGCCGGCCGTTCCGCGATTTGGCGCACCTGCAGGCCGAACTGTGCGCCACCGTCCGCGCCGCCTCGCACGATCGGAAGATGACGCTGATTCGCTCGCACCCGGACCTGGCCGGGCGGCTGGCGCAGAAAAACCAGCTGACCCCCTCGTCGACCCGCGAGCAGGCCAGTGCCGGCCTCAATCAGCTGACGCCCGAGGAGGCGGCGCGTTTTCAAAAACTGAACGGTGCTTACCGCGCGCGCTTCGGTTTTCCCTTCATCATCTGCGCCCGGCTGAACGATCGCGCAGCGATTCTGCAGGCGATGCAGGCCCGGGTGCAAAACACGCCGGTGGCCGAAGTCGCGACCGCGCTGCGCGAAATCGAAAAAATTGCGGAGTTGCGCCTGAAGGACATTGTGGTGCCGGCGGCCGGTGCCACGCCGCCTCCGGGGAAACCCGCCGCGGGCGGCTGAACCGCGCCATGCCCAAGCTCAGCACGCACGTCCTTGACCTGACCCGTGGCGCGCCGGCGGCCGGGATGGAAATCGAACTCTGGCGCCTCGACACTGCCGAACCGAAACAGCTGAAGGTCGTCACCACGAATGCCGACGGGCGCACCGATGATCCGCTGCTCTCCGATGACGAGTTGAACGTCGGGGATTATCAGCTCGTCTTTAAAATCCAGGCGTATTTCGCGTCCCAGGGCGTCGAAGCCAATTTTTTCATCTACGCCGCCGTGTTTTTCCGCCTCGCGGATCGCGGCGCCTCGTACCATGTGCCGCTCCTCGTGACGCCCTGGGCCTACAGCACGTACCGGGGAACCTGAGGCGAGCGGATGTCCCGTCCCGCGCAGCAACTGGTCCGCCGGCTCGTCGAGCTCGGCCGGATTTCGGACGAGCCGGGGAAACTCACGCGGACCTTTCTGTCGCCCGCGATGAAGCGCGCGAATGCCCGGGTGGCGGGCTGGATGCGTGCAGCGGGCTTGCAAGTCCGCCAGGACGCGGTGGGGAATCTGATGGGACGGCTCGAATCCGCCAAGCCTTCAGCTAAAACGCTATTGCTCGGCTCGCATCTCGACACAGTGCGCGATGCCGGCCGTTTCGATGGAGCGCTGGGAGTGTTGCTGCCCATCGTGGCGCTGGGCGAACTGCGGCGGCGCGAGGCGGAGCTGCCGTTTCACGTCGAAGTGATCGGGTTTTCCGAGGAGGAGGGCGTGCGATTTTCGAGCGCGTATCTGGGCAGCAAGGGGTACACGGGCCAACTGCGGGCGAGCGACTTCGCCTTGAAGGATGCCAACGGCGTGAGTGTGCGGCAGGCCGTGGCAGAACGCGTGGGCGTTTCGCGTCGTGGCGAAAAGCTCACGCTTTCCACTACGCCCAAGCGCGTCGATCTGCTCGGCTATCTCGAAGTGCACATCGAACAGGGCCCGGTCCTGGAAGCGGCGAATCTCGCCGTGGGCGTGGTCTCGGGCATCGCCGGGCAGACGCGCGGGCAAATGACGTTTCAGGGGAAGGCGGGCCATGCGGGTACCACGCCCATGCCGTTGCGGCGGGATGCGCTCGCGGGCGCGGCAGAGTTTATTCGCTTTGTCGAGTCCACCGCGCGGCTGCGCGCGCCGCTCCTTGCCACGGTCGGCACGCTGGCCGTTCGGCCGGGCGCGCCGAATGTGATTCCAAGTGAGGCGAGATTGTCCCTCGATGTCCGGCATCCGCGCGATCCGGCGCGACGCGCCGCGCTGCAGCACCTGCTGGCCGAAGCGAAAACGATCGCGCGGCGACGGGGGTTGAAGTTGTCGTGGTTGCGAACGCAGGACAACGCCGCGGTGGACTGCGACGTGAAACTCTCGGACGTGCTCGCGGTCAGCGTGCAGGCGGTGCAGGGTCGCACGGTGAATCTCATCAGTGGCGCGGGCCACGACGCCGTCGTGCTGTCGTCCGTCGCGCCAGTCGCGATGTTGTTCGTGCGCTGCCGCGATGGGCTCAGCCATCATCCCGATGAGTTTGCGGCGCCGCGCGATCTGGACGTGGCGCTGCGCGTGACCATCGATTTTTTGGAACGGATGGCGGCAAAGGTCGGGCCGGTCTCCGACCTGCCCTCGAACGGTTCACGACTGGCGAAGGGCGGGTCAAAGTCCCGCCCTGCAAAATGAACCCGGAACTCGAACTCATCGTCCGGGGCGGGCACGTGGTGACCCCGGAGGGCGTCGTGCGCGCGGACCTTGGCGTGGCGGGCGGCCGGATTGTGCGGGTGGCGCCGGAGATCAGGGAGGAAGCCCGCGCGGTCCTGGATGCGACCGACCGGATCGTTTTCCCCGGGATCATCGATGCGCACGTGCATTTCAACGAGCCAGGTCGCGCGGAGTGGGAGGGGATTGCGTCGGGCTCGGCGGCTCTGGCCGCGGGCGGAGGAACCGCCTTCTTCGACATGCCGCTGAATTCCGAACCGCCGGTGCTCGACGCGGCGCGGTTCCGGGAAAAGCGGCTCCTCGCCGAGGAAAAGTCCTGCGTCGATTTCGCCCTCTGGGGCGGGTTGACGCCGCTGAACCTGGACAAGCTGGCGGGATTGCGCGACGCGGGGGCAATCGGCTTGAAGGCGTTCATGTCGGCGAGCGGCATCGACACCTTTCCGCGCGTCGACGCGGGGACGTTGCGCGAGGGGATGAAGCGGGCGGCGAAGCTGGGCCTGCTGGTGGCCGTGCATGCCGAGGACGAAACCCTGGCGGCGAAATTTACCGCCGCGCAGCAAGCAAGGGGACGCAGCGATGCGCGGGCATGGCTCGACTCGCGACCGGTTGAGGTGGAGTTGGCGGCGATTCGCCTGGCCATTGAGCTGGCGGGGGAGACGGGATGCGCGCTGCACGTCGTGCACGTGAGCAGCCCGGAAGGGGCGAACTTGATTCGCGAGGCGCGGGAGCAGCGGGTCGATGTCACGGCCGAGACCTGCCCGCATTATCTCCTGTTCAATGACAAGGACGTCGCGCGGATCGGCCTGACGGCGAAATGCGCGCCGCCGATCCGAGACGAGCAGCGCAGGGTGGGGTTATGGACCGCGCTGCGGAGCGGGGGGATTCAAACTATCGGTTCGGATCATTCGCCGGCGCCGGCGGAGCTGAAGGCGGGAAAAAACTTCTTCGAATCCTGGGGCGGAATCGCCGGCGTCCAGCATGGTTTCCAGCTTCTTTTTTCCAACTGCGCCGGGACGGCGGAGAAAGATCTGCCGATGCTGGCGGGATTGCTGGCGCGAAACGTGGCGCGCCGTTTCCGGATCGATGCGCGCAAGGGTCTCCTCGCCGAGGGGCGCGACGCGGATTTCACGGTGATTGAGGTGGGCGAGGACACCGAGATCGAGGCGGATCAGCTCTGGACCCGGCATCGGATTAGCCCGTATGTGGGCCAGCGGGGTCGGGCGCGTGTGACGGACACCTACGTCCGCGGCTGTGCGATCTTCGCGGCTGGCCGGTTGACGAACCTGCCGCCGCCCGGTCAGTTTCTCGCTCCTTCCCGCTGATGCCCATGAACGTTCCCTTCGGCCAAACCCGCACGCGCGTTGGTGCGCGCCACGCCTTCATCGCGCCCGATGGCCACGTGAAGAGCAATCTCCCCGGTATCCGCGGTGCGGCGACCGTCGTGCTGATCAACGAGGCGATGGGCGCGGCCTTTGCGCAGATCCTGGTGACCTTCGAAGCGGGTGGGCGGGCGGAAATGACGTCGAACGAAATCGAAACCTGCGGGTACCTCGCAACAGGCAGCGCGGTCGTGCGGGTAGGCGGCGAGAAAAAGAAATGCGCCGCGGGCGGGTTTTTCTTCGCCCCGGCGGGCGAAGCGTGGTCGATCGCGAATCCGGGGCGCGGCACGCGGGTCACGCTCTTCCAAAAAAAATCCACCGGGCTGGCCGGGCAGCCGGCGCCGCGCGGGCTGATCGGCGATGCGACCAAGGTGAAGGGCGAACCCTTCCTGGGCGATCCGGATGCGCGGTTGCAGGTGCTATTGCCGGATGAGCCGGCCTTCGACCTGGCGATGAATGTCTTCACGTACCAGCCGGGAGCGACGCTGCCCTTCGTGGAAACGCACGTGATGGAGCATGGCTTGCTGATGCTGGCCGGGCAGGGGATTTACCGACTCGAGGATTCCTGGTACCCGGTGGCGGCGGGCGATGTCATCTGGATGGCACCGTATTGCGCGCAGTGGTTCGTCGCGATGGGCAAGACGCCGGCGAGTTACCTCTATTATAAGAACGTGAACCGCGCGGCGCTGTAAGCCGCGAGCGGCGTCGGGTTGCAGGCCAGGTCGCCGACCTGGCTAATCGTCACCGTCTCTCGCTTTGAGTTGCGGGACTTCCGCGCACCGATAGATCCCGAACATGAGTCACACGACCGCCGCGCTCTCCGGCGCAGCGACCACCGAAGCCTTCGAATTGACGCTCAACGGCGAACGGCTGCGCGTCGAAGGCGTGGCTCCGACCCTGACGCTGCTCGACTGGTTGCGGCGGTCGGGTCGCACCGGCAGCAAATGCGGCTGCGCGGAAGGCGATTGTGGCGCCTGCACCGTCGCGCTCCTGGAGCGGGATGGCGCGGGTCAGCCGACCTATCGCGCCGTGAACAGCTGCATCGCCCTCGTGCCGATGTTCGCCGATCGGGAAGTGCTCACGGTCGAGGGCCTCGCGACCGGCCCCGCGTTGCACCCGGTGCAGGCGTGCATGGTCGAACATTACGGTTCGCAGTGCGGGTACTGCACGCCGGGTTTTGTGGTCTCGATGTTCGAGGCGTACTATCGCGCGGGCGCCGCGACTCCCGCGCGGATTAATGAACAGCTTTGCGGCAACCTTTGCCGCTGCACCGGGTATCGCTCCATCCGCGATGCCGCCGTGGCGGCGCTGGCGCAGCGGGGCGAAAACGCCGCCACCGATCGATTTGCGCTGCGGCTGTGCGAGCCGGTCGCGGCGGTGGGGGAGCTGAATTATGGCTGGGCGGGCGAGCGGTTCCACCGTCCCGTCTCGCTCGCGCAGCTCTTCGCACTGAAACACCGGTATCCAGAGGCCCGGCTCGTCGCCGGTGCGACGGAAATCGGCGTCGAGCTGAACAAACAATTCAAGCGTTTCCCGGCGTTGATTTCCGTCGAGGCCGTGCCGGAGCTCACCGCCATCACGTCGAGCCCGACCGAATGGCGGCTCGGCGCGGCCGCCACCTTGACGGCAATCGAAGACGCGCTGGCGGGAGAGTTTCCCTCGCTCGCCCGGATGCTCGCGGTCTTTGCCTCCCGCCAGATTCGCAATCGCGCGACGCTGGGCGGCAACCTGGCAACGGCCTCGCCGATTGGCGACAGCGCGCCCGTTTTGTTAAGCTTGGATGCGAGCGTCGTGCTCGCATCCACGCTGGGCGAGCGCACGGTGCCGTTGGTGGAATTTTTCACCGGTTATCGCCAGACGCAGCTCCGGCCGGATGAGGTGATGCGGGCCATTCTCCTGCCACGGACGAAGCTCGCGCCCGGAATGACGCGCCGCGTGGATTTTCAAAAAGTGTCCCACCGGCGTGAACTCGACATCAGCATTGTTGCGGCGGCCTTTCGGGTGGACTGCGATGCGGGAGGGGTGGTGCGCCAGGCGCGGATGGCGTATGCCGGCGTGGCCGAGCGCTCGGTGCGGGCGCGCCGGGCCGAGGCTGCGCTGGTCGGCCGGACCCTGATGGATGCGGCCGGTGACGTCGCGGAAATCCTCGGCCAGCAATTTACGCCCATTGACGATGTGCGCGGCAGTGCGCGATTTCGCGCCGGCGTCGTGGTCGGGTTGTGGCGGAAATTCGTGTCCGGCGACACCAGTGTCGCCGTCGATGCTCCCCCGGATTTTGCCGGTCGCGCCCCTTGGGCGGTCGAGGATGGCTCCCGGCTGCTCCGGCACGAGAGCGCGGTGGGACATGTCACCGGTCGCGCGCAGTACGTCGACGACATTGCCCAGCGGCGTCCGATGCTCGAGGTGTGGCCGGTGATGGCGACGCAGGCGCGCGCAAAAATCATCCGGCGTGACGCGAGTCGCGCCCGAGCCACGCCCGGCGTGGTTGCCGTCCTGATGGCGGAAGATGTACCCGGGCAGAACAATGTCGGTGTTTCCCGGCATGACGAGACGCTCCTGGCCGACGGAGAGGTGCTTTATCACGGGCACCTCGTGGCGCTGGTGGTGGGCGAAAGCATTGCGGTATGCCGCGCGGCGGCCGCCTTGGTCGAGGTGGACTACGAGCCGCTGCCCGCGGTGCTGACCATCGCGCAGGCGATGGCACAGGGAAGCTACCACAATGAGCCGCGCGTGATCGTGCGCGGCGATCCCACGGCGGCGATGGCGGCGGCGCCGCACCGCATCGCGGGCGAGATTACCTTGGGCGGACAGGAGCATTTCTACCTCGAGACGCAGGCGGCGTGGGCGGAA
>JBKJRG010000228.1:0-4402 GCA_046594805.1 Opitutaceae bacterium
CGTACGAGGACCCTTGGGGCGCCTGGCGCAACCGGCCACGGAACGAGCCGGCATTTACTGGTGAACTTCCATGACTCCCTCCATTGCCCCGAAACAGTTCTAGTGAGTCCCTCTGAGTTCGGAAGCCGAGAACGAACTTTCAAAATCGCCCGTGGACCCGATTGGTCCTTCCGAATTCGGCGCGTGAATCCAATCTGTGGAGGTGCCACGCCGCCCCCAAGTCGTTTCCGAAATTCCCACTAACAATACCGTCAAGCTCTCGGAGGCGCTGGGTCAGCGGGTCGCCAACGCCATGAAAGTGGAAGGATTCACCGTGTGGGCCGAGTTTTGCCGCGTGGCACTGACCGAGAAGTGCCAGGCCACGGAGAAGGCGTTGCGGGAGCGCGACCCCACCGAATTCGCCGCCGTGTACGGCCGCAATGGGGATCGTTAGGTCGCGGCAGGAGAGGGCATGATGCCTTTCGCGCGGATTTTCTGACCGTGGCGCACGTGCCAGCTCAGCGAGCTGGCCTACAGATGAAGCTCTGGTGATACGCCAGCTCAGCAAACCGGCCTGAAATGCAGCTCTGGCTGTAGGCCAGCTCGCTGAGCTGGTTCCGTTAAGAAGTTCATCCCGCAGGAACCCAGGCCCGTTCAGAGCACCGGCCCCACCTTCAAGCCTTCTGCGGCCGACGCGGCACCAGCACATTCGAAACCAGCACCTGCACCACCACCTGCTCCTGGTTGGTCGTCGTGGTCCGAATTTTGACGATGCCATGCGTCGCCTTCGATTCGGAGGTGCGCATCGCCGCAATCTCCACGGCGACCGTGAGCCGATCGCCTGGACGGACCGGCCGTGGCCACTGCAAGGTCTCGACCCCAAGCCCGACCACCCCGCCGCCGAAACTGAATTCGCCCGTCATCATGAGCCGCATCGTGAGCGCGGCGGTGAGCCACCCGCTCGCCACCAGGCCGCCGAACACCGTGCTGCGCGCGGCGACCGGATCGAGATGGAATGGTTGCGGATCGTAACGCGCGGCGAACGTGGTGATTTCTTCCGCGGTGACCTCGACGGACGTCGTGCGAAAAACGCGGCCGAGCGCTAGGTCCTCAAAGAACAATTGCGTGGCGCCGGCGTTGCTCATGGCGCGAACCGTCGCCCGGCCCTGCCGGCGAATCAACGCGAATGATTCCGGCGTTGGCGTGGCAGCAGGCGTCCCGGCCTGTTGGGAGTGGCTGCGGCTTCCAGCCGCAGATCTCTGAAACCAAAAGCGTACGGCAGGCAGGGAGCCCTGCTGCTACGAAGTAGGTCCTCCTGAGACCAAAGGTAGCGTTAGACCTTAGCGTCCGTTTTTGGCACGGCGGGGTCGCAGCAGCGTGAACGACCTCACCTCTCGCCACCCCCGGTGGCCAACCCCGCCGCGGCATGACTGAACGCGATCACCAACGCATCGCCGAATGGATCGGCGATGCCTTTGCCATCCTCTGCGTCCGCCTCGGCAGCTTCTCGATGGCCGAAACGAATCTTCGGCTCGGCTTCGAATCCATCCTCCGCCAACTGGGCACTTCGCCGTTGCGCGAAGTCTCGCGCTCGGCTCCGCTGCGGTTTGGGCAAGTCGCTGCCTCGGTGGGCGACCTCCGGAACATCATCCGGGCGCTCGACGCCTGCCTCGGGGTGTTCCAGCGCTATGACGCGGTGCTGACGACCGCGCAGCGCCGGGTGCAGATTCTGGTCCGCACCAGCCGTCGCTACGCCGAGGAGGAAGTGGCTGCACGGCAAAACCAGGGCCCGGCGGTACCGAAACTGGCGGAGTCGGCGAGGTGACGTGGCTCCGGCTTCCAGCCGGAGATTCCGGACGTCGCGGGCCATCTGCGGCTGGAAGCCGCAGCCACTGGCTCCCGCGTTCCGCTACGCCAGATTCCCGGATCCATCGAACCGCAACGCCCGCGGCTCACTGATCGCCGAAAGCGCCGGGCGGAACTTCACCTCCTGCCACAGGGCCTCCGACACCTCCAGCTCCACCAGCGAAAGCGTATCCGAAATCCGGACGATGCGCGCCGCCGACCGCGTGGGCAGCGGCAGCGATGCGAGCCCCCGCTCGATCGCCTCGCGATCGGTGTCGAACGCGATCGGCATTTTTGCATTCTGGGGCGTGAGCGCCGTGAGGGCGTTGATCCCGGTGATCCGGCCGTCGGTGGCCCGCACCAGGCGCGTGGTGGTCAAGTCGGCCAGCCCGATGCCCAGGGCATTGCCATGGGTTTCCGGCGTGAGGTCGCGCACGAAGATCCGCCGGATGAAAGGCGCGGGCCGGCCGTCGCGCCGGAGGGAGCTGCTGTAGCCATCGACCCAGCGATTGGTCACATTCGGATCCATTCCGGTGCCGCTGATATTCTTCCCGATGCGATCGATGATCAGGAGATCGATCTCGTCGAACGGCAGCAAGGGCAGCAACCCGCGCGCCTCCTCGAGCAGCGCATCCTCGGCGGTCGGCATGGCCGCGCGCGGCACGACGACGAGCCGCGCGGTTTCATGGAACTGATTTTCGAGGATGGCGACGCCCCCGAGGATGGGCGCGGAACCCAGCAGCACGTCCGCCATGGAACGAATCGCACGCTCGTAACCGAGCCCGCTCGCCGCGAGGTGCATCGCGGCCGCACCGTCGCGTTTACCGAGGCCGATCACGCACATTTTCAACAACCCGCTCCCCAGCGTGCCGGAGAAATCGGTGTGCGGTTTCACCCGGTTGACGAGCACGATGCCATCGGCCGCCAGCGCCTCCGTGCTGCAGAAAACGGGTTTGCGCTCCGGCGTCTCGCCCACCTGGCGAGTCTCGAGGGAGGCGCGAATGGGCACGCCCATCGCCTCCACGGTGATGCCATAGCTGGCGAGCACTTCGATCTGTCCCTCGGGCGTCGCGCCGCCGTGGCTGCCCATCGCCGGCAGGATGAAGGGTTTCGCCCCCGCCGCGCGCAGGAAGTCGAGCACGAGCGTGACGATCGCGGGCAGATTCGTGATGCCGCGGCTGCCCACCCCCACCGCGATCGATGCCCCGGCCAGGATCTGCGGGCGGATTTTCGCGAGCTCCCCGCCCAGCGCCCGTTGCAAGTCGAGGGGCGGCGGATGGGGGAAATTCTGCCGGATACGGACGAAGTGCGGGAGAGTGCTCATGTCAGAGAGATAATTTCAATAATCCCGGAACGGACCGCGCGGCTCGGCGGCATCCATCTCCGCGCGCCATTGCTCCCAGCGGGTTTTCAAGCGGGCCGCGATGGCCGGCTGCGCTTGCGACAGGTCGTGCTTCTCCCCGCGATCCGCCGCGAGATCGAACAGGCCGGCGCCTTTTTCGGACTGCACCCATTTCCACTGGCCCACGCGCGCCGCCCGATCGCTGCGGCGCTGCCAGAACATCTCCGTGCGCGGGGACGGTTTTTCGCCGCGCAAGACGGGCGTCAGATCGAAGCCGTCCAGTTTCACCCCCGCGGTCGGACGCGCCCCCGCCGCGGCAAGAAAGGTCGGCAACAAATCAAGCGCGGTGATGAACTCATCGATCACCTTGCCCGCCGGCAAACGCGCCGGCCACCGCGCCAGGAAGGGCACGCTCAGTCCGCCCTCCCACATCTCTCCTTTCTGGCCGCGCAGGGGCGCGTTGCCGCCGTTGCCGCTGCCACCGTTGTCGCTCATGAAAATCACCAGCGTATCCTGCTCCTCGCCCCGCGCGCGGATTTGCCCCAGCACCGCGCCAATCGCGGCGTCCATGCACGTCACTGCGCCGTAATAGTTGGCCAGCCGCCCGGCCAGGCCGCGCTCGCGATAGGGCGCGGCGAACGCATCCGGGACCTGGACGCCCTGCGAGCCTTTCCGGCCATCGGGGCGTTTTTCCTCCGTGAAGGACGAGGCGCCGTGCGGCGCGTTGAAGCACAAATAAAGAAACCAGGGCTGTCCGGCTGGCGCGGCGCCGAGGAAGCGCAGGGCCTCGCGCTGAAACAAGTCCGTGGCGTACGTCCCGCGGTCGGCCTGGGTGCGCGCGTTGCCCGAGAACAGCGAGGGCACGCCGTAACGCTCGTGCGTGTAGTAATCGATGCCGTTGTTGCCATGCCCGTAGAAAAAATCGAAGCCGCGCTGCAGCGGCAGATAGCGGCGCGCCTGCCCCATGTCCCATTTTCCCACCACGCCGGTGCGGTAGCCCGCCCGCTTGAGCGCATCGCCGATCGTCTGCTCCCGCGGATCGAGGCCCAGGGTCATCTCGGGCGAGACGGCGTATTCCTGGGGCGTGAAAACATGACCGAAGTTCACCAGATCGTTTCGCACCATGTCATACAGTCCATTCCGCTGCGGGTAGCGGCCGGTGAGAATGCTCGAGCGCGAGGGGGTGCAGGCCGGCCAGGTCACATAGAACTGCGTGGCCCGGACGCCCTCCGCCGC
>JBKJRG010000252.1:0-3468 GCA_046594805.1 Opitutaceae bacterium
CTGGCGCCGGCCCCAATCCCGGCATTCCGGGCAATTACCTGCACGGCTCGCTCCTCCAATTAACCGCCGATCCCGTAACCGGTGGCTGGGTGATCCACCTGCACGATCGCGATGATGGCGCTGCGATGTGTGACGCCGGCACGCTGGCGGACGCGCTGGCGAAACTGCAGGAAGTAATCGCCTCCGCCCCGTTTCAACTCGAGGAGCTCGGGGCGCTGGGCTTCCGGTTGAACTGAGCGGGCCGGGCGCTTCTCGTAGGGGCGTCGCTTGACGACGCTCCCGAATGTCTCACGCGTCCGCACCCGTGCGCGTCGTCACGCGACGCCCCTGCATGGGAGTCCGCACGAGGATTTGCCGCCCGCCCGGCGGTCACGCCACCGCCAGATCGGGCAGCGCCTCGCGGCCGAGCAGCAGGTTCGAGCGCACCTTGAAAAACCGCGTCGTCGCGGGTTCCGCGTGGTAGGCCACGGTCTCCTTCAGGATATCCTTCAAGGCCGACACCGTGGGATACTTCGCCACGTAACACTGCGCCTTCAACTGCGCCGCGGCCAGGACATCGCCGGGGTCGTCCGAGGATGACCACATCAGAATCGGGACCGCATCGAATTCCTTTCGCTCCCGCACCCACTTCAGAACGTCACGGCCGGTCATGCCGCGCATCTTGACGTCGAGAATCAGGCCAAGCATCCGGCTGACCGCCGCATCGTGCTGGATGCGCCCGAGGTAGGCGATGAGCTCCTCGCCGCTCCGGAAAGCCGGTACGTTCGAGACCCCCGCCTTGCGGAGCAAGACGGTGGTGAGGCTGATGTCATCATCTTCGTCGTCGACGACGACAACCGGGCGGTCGAACAAATCCATTGGCACGAGGGAGCATTAATCGGACCGATCCCGCAACCGTGCGGACTGGGGGATGTTCCCGAAAGCGTCCCCGGGAAAAGTTCCGAAGGACCGTCGCATTTCGAGGCCAGAGCCACGCCAAATCAGATCGCGGTTTTGGATCTCGCGAGATTTGCGCGTTTTCTCATGCTTAGAATGCCTCGTATCCGTGTTGCTCCTTTTTCCCCATGCACGCCTCGCTTCGCCGACCCCTCCTGATCATCGCCGCGCTCCTGGGCATTTCCGCGCAAGGCATTGCCGCCGAGCCGCCGGCAGGCAAACGGCCCAACATCCTGTTCATTTTCGCTGACGATCAGTCGTACAAGACCCTGGGTTGTTACGGCGCGGGGCCGGCTTGGATCAAAACACCCCACATCGACCGACTGGCGGCGCGCGGGGTGCGTTTCGAGCGCAGCTACCTTGGGGCCTGGTGCATGCCATCGCGGGCCTCGCTGCTCACGGGCCGGCTGCAGCATGCGGTCATGAGCATGACGATGGCCGGCGAATATCCGGGCAGCCGTTACGATCCGGCTCAGTGCCCGTTCGTCCCGGCCCAGTTTCGGCTGCAGGGCTATCACACGGCACAGATCGGCAAATGGCACACCGGGGCGGACACCGGCTACGGCCGCGACTGGGATTACCAAATCGTCTGGAACCGGCCCGGCCACCCGGCCAATGCCGGCAATTATTACACCGACCAGCTGCTGACCTTCAACGGGCAGGACCGGATGACGAAGGGCTACTCGACCGACAACTATACGAACTGGGCGATCGAGTACGTGAACGGCCAGCATCGCGATCCGAACAAGCCGTGGTACCTGTGGCTCTGTTACGGGGCGATTCACGGCCCGACCACGCCGGCCGATCGGCACAAGGGAACCCTCGCCGGCAAACCGGCGCGCGTCCCGGCCGACATCGTCGGGCCCTGGCCGGACAAGCCCGCCTACCTCGAGCAGACCAAGGCCTGGATGATCGACCGCAACGGGCAGGCGGCCATGGCGAAGAAGGCAAGAAAGGCGGGCAATTTCGACACGAGCGAGGCGGGCAAGTCGTACGACGCGTGGATTCAGCAGGTCAACGAGTGCATGGCGGCGGTGGACGAAGGGGTGGGCCGCGTGCTCGCAGCGCTGGAGGCCTCGGGCCAGTTGGAAAACACGCTGGTGGTTTATTCCGCCGATCAGGGCTACGGCCTCGGCGAGCATGGTTTCAACCAAAAGGTGGCGCCCTACGATGCGACCGTGTCGTCGCCGCTCATCATTTCCTGGCCGGGACGGATTCCCCAAGGGAAAGTGAGCAAGCATCCGGTCAATGCGCCCGATCTCGTGGATTTGTTCTGCCGGACAGCGGGGGTGACGGTGCCCTGGAAAACGCACGGCCGCGATATTCGTCCCCTGCTGGCCAATCCCGAAAGGACCGACTGGCAGTCGCCGCTCCTGATGACACATACCGCGCGCAATTACGGCGCGGAAACCGACGAGATTCCGACCGACGGACGCCTCACGGCGGCAAGCGGCGTGCCGTGGTACGCCTTGCTGCGCGACGGCCAGTACAAATACATCCGTACTTTGGTCGCGGGAGAAATGGAGGAGTTATACGACCTGGCGGCCGATCCCGAGGAATTGACCAACCTCGCGGCCCGGCCCGAACACGCGGCGCGACTGCGGGACCTGCGCGCCAAGGCGATTGCTGAATTGCGCCGCACTGACGCGAAATTCGTCGAGCGGATGCCGCCGACGAAAGCCGAAGCGCGCAGGTAGGAGCGGTCGCTGCGGCTTACCGGTTCGACTCGCTCAGGGGCCCGAGCTGGCCGACGGGCAGCCGCGGACTCCCCGTTTTCCAACTCCGGCTGGAAGCCGGAGCCACGTCGAAGCCGGCAGCCGGTGGAAAATCTCCCCGTAAACTTCGCCGGACCTGCGACGTGGAGTGCTACGTGATCACCTTCCTCGCATACTTGAATCCGCCCGCTTCAGAATGCCCGCAATGGAGATTGACGATAAGACACTGCTGGAATTTCTACGCCCACAATTGCGCGAACATGGCGGGCACCTGGAGCTCGATGCGGATCTCTGGACGCTGTTTGCCGTGCCGACGGTTGAAGTCGAAGCCAATGCGCTTGCCGCGGGATTGCTCGTGGACGCGCCGTTCGCGCATGACGCGGGACACTCGGAAGACGACCAGTGGACGCTTTACTACGTCAACACGGCCAATCGCGCTCCCGCTGTGTATTGGCTCGACGACCTGGCCAAACTCGTGGCGGGAGAGATCCGTCCGTTGCGTCCGGAGCATCGCGCCCAAATCCACGAGGTCGCCGGTTCACCTGCGCCGCACCGACTGGCGCAGAAGCTGGTGGAGCTGCATTCCCGGGGCGAACTTGGCGCGGGCAGCGTCCGGGAACCGGCCGTGGTCCGCGCGTTGCTGGATCGACTGCACAACCGGGAGCCGCTTTTCTTCTCCGCGTTCCTTTCGCTCCTGTCCAATCACCTGATCGACATGGTGGTGCTGCTCCGGCAGCTTATCTCCGAGGATGTGGAATTGAAGAACGAGCTGGTGATGGGTGGACTTTCCCGCGATCCGATTCTGCAAAGCCGACAG
>JBKJRG010000313.1:0-8996 GCA_046594805.1 Opitutaceae bacterium
TCGCGCGCGCCTTCCCTGCGCCCGTGCCGTTCGCAACGCTGCTGACCACGGCGGGGGTGAGCGAGGGCGACCAACTCGCGCCCGGGCCCACGGCGGTCAATTTCAGTTTCGTGGCGCTCCGGCATCAAATCTACAACTCCGTCAACTACCAGACGCGCCTCGTCGGATTCGATCGAGACTGGTCGCCGTGGTCGCCCGCCCGCGCTCGTTCCTTCACCCATCTGCCGGCCGGCGCCTATCGCTTCGAGGTCCGCGCGCGCGATGCCGACGGCCGGCGGAGCGTGCCGGTGACGCTCGCGTTCTCGGTGCTCCCGCCGTGGTGGCGCTCGCCGTGGGCGTTGGTTGGATACGCCGCCACGGGCACCGCGTTCGTCACCGGGGTGGTGCGGCTGCGCACGCGCGCCTTGCGCCAGCGAGCCGCCCGGCTCGAGGCCGTCATCGCGGAACGCACCGCCGCGCTCGCGCAGAAGAATCTCGAGCTCATCCGGCTCAATCGCCTCGAGCTCGACGAAACGATCGCCGCGCGGCTCGCCGGGGAAATGGCGCGCCTCGAAGTGCTTCGCTACCAGCTCAACCCGCACTTCCTCTTCAATACGCTCGCCTCGATCAGCGGCTCGCTGCCGGCCGGTCCCTCCGCCGCGCGCACTATGGTCGAGCGCCTCGCCGAGTTCTGCCGCCTCACGCTCCACCGCACCGACGATCGGGACTGGACCACGCTCAGCGGGGAGATGCAGCTGCTGCGCGTTTATCTCGAGATTGAACAATCCCGCTGGGGGGACCTGCTCGACATCACCATTGCCTGCGAGCCATCCGTCGACGACGAACGCCTCCCTCATTTTCTGCTCCTGCCCCTCGTGGAAAACGCGCTCAAATACGGCCGCGCCACCAGCCCCGATCGCGTCGGCATCCGCCTCGCGGCCCGCCGCGAGAGCGACGGCGCGCTGACGCTCATTGTCGCCAACACCGGCGAGTGGGTCGAGCCCGCCGCGTCGAAATCCGTCTCATCCCTCGGCATTGGCCTCGGCAATCTGCAAGAGCGGCTCGCCCGCTACTATCCGCACTCACACCAGATGACGCTCTCGCATGCAGACGGCTGGGTCACGATCACTCTGCGCCTGGCGCAGCGCCCGGAGATAGGTGACCGGGGACAGGCGACCGGTTCGCACTCGCCTCCGGCGACCGGCACCTGACCCCGCCGACCGGTCTCCTGTCTCCTGCCCATGTCTCCCCTCTCGTGATGCTCCGAGCTCTTCTCATCGAAGACGAAATCATTGCGCGGGCCGACCTGCGCGCCAAACTCGCGGCCCATCCCGGCGTCACGATCCTGGCCGAGGCCGCCACGCTGCGCAGCGCGCGCGCGCTCCTCGCGCGGACGGATTACGATCTCGTATTCCTCGACATCCAGCTCATCGGCGGCAACTCCTTCGAGCTTGTGCCCGACGTGCGTCCCGGCGCACGCATCATCTTCGTCACCGCCTACGAGAGTTACGCGCTCCGCGCGATCGAGATCAACGCGCTCGATTACCTGCTCAAACCCGTGGCCCCGGCGCGGCTCGCCGAGGCGCTCCGCCGGCTGGAAGGCGCGCCCGCTCATGCCGATGAGACCGCCGCCGAAATCCCGCCAGGCCCCGCGCTGCGGCTCGACGACAAGGTCTACCTGCGCTCCGGCCTGCGGGCGCGCTTCGCACTCGTGGCGGACATCAGCGCAATCGCCGCCCGCGACAACTACACCGACGTCCAGCTCGCCGACGGCTCGAAGGTTTTTATCCGCAAGAGCCTCAAAGCCTGGGAGGACACGCTGCCCGCTACGCATTTCATGCGTGTGCACCGGACCCAGATTGTGAATCTCGCTCGCGTCACGCGCTACCAGCGCGATGGAGATGAGCACACGCTGCTTTATGTCGATGGTGCGGCCGAGCCGGTCTCGGTCAGTCGTTATCGCTGGAGTGTTCTGCGCGAACGCCTGAGCGCGATTCGGCCGGCGCCATAATGGGGGCGCGGGCCGCGTGCCCGCATGGGGTCGAACCCACGGGGGGCACCCCGAGCCAGGTGGCATGGGCATCGCCCCAGGTCGAAGCGGAAGGCGGCGAGACCCCCGCGCTGCCAGGTGGATCCGCGGTTGGCCACAACTGCTCCGCGCTTCGCAACAGAGGAGTCGACGCGCCGGCGCGGGTGTCGGCGTGCTGTGAAGCAGTCCCGTGCTGCACGCCCTCCTCATCGACGACGAAGCCTCCGCCCGCGCCGATCTCCGCGACAAGCTCGCCGCTCATCCCGACGTGTCTGTTGTCGGTGAAGCGGCAACCCTCGGCGCCGCGCGGGCGCTGCTGGCCAGTGCGGATTACAATCTGGTGTTTCTCGACGTGCAGTTAATCGGCGGCGACTCGTTTCAACTCGTTTCCCTCGTGCGCCCCGGCGCGAGCATCGTCTTCGCCACCGCGCACGAGCGTTACGCCCTGCGCGCTTTCGAGCATCAGGCCGTCGACTATCTCCTCAAGCCGATCGGCCCCGCCCGCCTTGCGGAAGCGCTCCGCCGCGTGGCCGTGGCTCGAGGCACCAGCGACGTTGGAACGCCCCATGTCGCTCCGGACCGGTTCGCCCAGTCAGCGACGTCCTGCGCCCCACTCGCCCCTCTCGCGGTCCACCACCCGCCCGGCCTTCCGCCGCGCTGCTCCGAGGTCGCGCTGACCGGCGACGAGCGAGTTTTCCTCCGCCAGTGTCTCGAAGCTTGGGAAGACTCGCTCTCCCCGACGCACTGGCTGCACGGGCACCGTGGGCAAACGGCCCGCTTTCCGCGCTTCGTCCGCTACAGGCGGGACTCGGAGCCCACCCGATTTTTCGTCGAGGGCGGAACTGTTTCACCGCTCCGCCGTTGGTGCCGCGCGATCGCCGCGCGGCTCGGCTGGTAGCCCGGGGCCGCGATTGGCCACAGCCGCTCCGCGATTCGCAACAAGCGAGTCGACGCGCGAGCCCGCGTGGTCCCCTGCTGCAGTCCACTTCGGGCGCTTCGCGTCCTCAGCTCTTCTCGCAAGGCAAAAGCCCGCGCTCCGTATGAAAATTGTAATCACAGCAGCCAGCCCCCAGCGCGTCGCCCTCGGCCATCGTATCCTCGCGCTCCTTTCCTTGTCGTTGGCCGTTGCCGTGTCCGCGGGGGCGAGCAGCCCAGGAGTTCTGGACCCCACCTTCGACCTTGACGGCAAACTGACCACCAGCTTCGGAGGCTACCAGGCGATCAGCCAGGCGGTGGCCGTCCAAAGCGACGGCAAGATCGTGGTGGGAGGAGTCTCCTATACGACGATCAACACCGGCGATTTCGCCCTGACGCGGTACAACCCGGACGGCAGCCTCGACATCACTTTCGGCACCGGCGGCAAGGCAACCACCAGTTTTGGGCTCAAGGTCGCTACCATTTGGGCCCTGGCCATCTACAAGAGCGGGCCGCACATGGGCAAAATCGTGGCGGCGGGGGACACCACCGCCAGCGGCCTCAACGTCTTCGCCCTGGCGCGTTACAACACCGACGGCACCCTCGACCCCACTTTTGGCGGCGGCACGGGGAAGGTCACCACCGGCTTCGCATTATCTGGCGACATCAATGTCACGTCTCAGGCCCTCTCGGTAGCCATTCAGAGCGACGACCGAATCGTGCTGGCAGGAAACACCGTCAAAGGCTTCTCAGGCGCCCAGGACTCCCCCGCCAATAACGGCTTTAACTTCGCCGTGGCCCGGTACGACGCCAATGGTACGCTGGACACCTCCTTTGGCGGCACGGGCAAGGTGATCACCGACATTGGAGGGTTCTCGTTTGGCGGCGGCGATGGAGCCTATGCGGTGGCCATTCAGAGCGACGGCAAGATCGTGGCAGCCGGAAACGGCAACCCCCTGGCGTCCGGCAACGCCGACTTCGCCGTGGTCCGCTATAACATCGACGGCACCCTTGACCCCGCCTTTGGCGTCGGCGGCAAGGTCACCACCGACTTCGGCAGCGTCGAAGATTATGCAAAATCCGTCGGCATCCAGAGCGACGGGAGGATCGTCGTGACCGGGTCGTTCGGCAGCTATCCCTGGGCCGACTTCGCGTTGGCCCGCTACAACCCCAACGGCACCCTGGATACTACTTTTGACGTCGACGGGAAAGTGACGACGAACTTCGGCGGGTGGGACTTGGGCCAGGCGATGGCCATTCAGAGCGACGGCGGAATCGTCGCCGCAGGGCACACTCAATCGTCGAGCTATGCCTTGGACTTCGCCGTGGCGCGGTACAATGCCAACGGCAGTCTCGACACCACCTTTGCCGGCACGGGCAAGGTGACCGCCGACTTTGGCGGCGGACCCGATGCCGGCCACGCGGTCGCCATTCAGAGCGACGGCAAGATCGTGGTGGCGGGGAGTGGTGGCGTTGCGACCGTCTTCGCCGTGGCCCGCTTCGGCGGCACGGTGCCTCCCAGTGCGGTCGGCCAGACGATTAATTTTGCGGTGCTCGCCAGCCGCACCTTTGGCGACGCTCCGTTTGCGTTAAACGCGACGGCGACGTCGGGGCTGCCGGTGACCTTTAGCATCGTGAGCGGTCCCGCCATCGTCAGCGGCAATACGGTCACCATTACCGGTGCGGGTTCCGCCATCGTGCGCGCGTCGCAGGCCGGCAACGTGAGCTACACTCCGGCTCCGAATGTCGATCGCACGCTCACGGTCGCCAAGGCGGTGCTCATCGCCACCGCGGCCAACGCGACCCGGATCTATGGCGCGGCCAATCCCGCATTCACTATTTCCTACAGTGGCTTCGTGAACGGCAACACGGCCGCGGTGATCGATACGGCACCGGTCGCATCGACGTCCGCAGACGAAACGAGCAATGTCGGCTCATACGCAATCAACGTGAGCGGCGGCGCCGATGACAGCTACACGTTCAGCTACGTCGCCGGCACGCTCGTCATTGCGCCGGCTGCGCAAACAATTTCATTCGGTGCGATCCCGGGAGTAACGTTCGGCAACCCGCCGTTTGCCCTCAGCGCGAGCGCGAGCTCCGGTTTGCCGGTCGCGTTCAGCATCGTCAGCGGCCCGGCCACGCTCGCCGGCAACACAGTCACCCTCACCGGCGCCGGCAACACAGTCACCCTCACCGGTGCCGGCACCGTGACCGTGCGCGCCTTGCAGCCGGGCAGTGCCAACTACAACTCCGCGCCAAACGTCGATCGGTCGTTCACCGTCGCCAAGGCCACGCTCGTCGTTACGGCGTCCGATGCCACGCGCGTTTACGGCACGCCGAATCCGGCGTTCAGCGTTACCTACAATGGCTTCGTGAACGGAAATACGGCGGCCGTGCTCGACACCGCGCCGGTGGCCCTCTCGCTTGCCGATGCCTCCAGCAACGTCGGCGCCTATCCCATCACCGCCGGTGGTGGCTTCGATGACAGCTATGCGTTCAGCTACGTCGCGGGTTCGCTGCAGATCACCGCGGCCGGCCAGTCGATCACGTTTGCGCCGCTCGCCAGCCGCACCTTTGGCGACGCTCCATTCGCCTTGAGCGCGACGGCGACTTCTGGCGCTCCAGTGACGTTCACGGTGGTCAGTGGCCCTGCGACCGTGAGCGGCAATCTCGTAACCCTGACCGGCGCGGGCCCAGTGACGATCCGCGCCACGGAGCCGGGCAACGCCAACTTCCTTGCCGCGACGCCCGTCGACCAGTCATTCACGATCGCCAAGGCGACCGCCACCATCACGCTGGCCAGTCTCGTGCATGCCTACGACGGCACGCCGAAATCGGCCACGGCGACGACCAGCCCCGCGGAACTCACGGTGACGATTACCTACAACGGCAGCGCCACGCCGCCCACATTGCCCGGCACCTACATCGTCGTCGCGACCGTCAACGACAGCGGTTATTCCGCCAGCGCCACCGGCACGCTGACGATCACGACCACCGCGCTCGTACGTCACGCGCCCGATCTCAACGGCGCGATCGACGGCTCACTCCAGATTCTCACTGCGGAGAATATCGCGCTCACCGGCAACGCATGGGTCTCCGGCGACATCCTCGTGCCCGGCATGCCAACGGTGCGGCTCAACGGCCACCCGACGTTCGTTGGCACGCAAGATGGCACCGGCAGCGCCACCCCGTCGAATTATCAGGTCACGCTCAATGGCAACGCGCTCGTCCGCTATCTCGTCCGCCGCACCGATCCGATCGCGATGCCCGTGGTGAACGCGCCGCCCGCGCCGACCGGCACGCGCAATGTCACGCTGAACTCCGCCAGCGATAGTGCCGGCAGCTTCGCGACGCTACGCAACCTCACGCTCAACGGCAGCGCCGGTGCGGTCGCCGTGCCCCCCGGCACCTACGGCACGTTCATCACGAACGGCAACAGCCGCTTCGTCCTCGGTGTCGCCGGCGCGTCTACGCCCGCTGTGTACAACTTCCAGGCGCTCACGCTCAACGGCAAGACGCAGCTCCAGATCGTGGGTCCCGTGAGCATCCGCCTCGCCACCGGCGCCACGTTTGGCGGCAACATCGGCTCCGCCGGCCATCCCGAGTGGCTCACGCTACTGATCG
The DNA here is from genome assembly GCA_046594805.1 of Opitutaceae bacterium. GTDB lineage: Bacteria > Verrucomicrobiota > Verrucomicrobiia > Opitutales > Opitutaceae > ER46. The sequence continues at coordinate 6,548 of JBKJRG010000313.1, forward strand.
CGTCCGGCGGCGTTACGTTGAACGGCAACGTCACGTTCAGCGGCTCCGTCGTTGCGCCGAGCGGCACAGTCACGCTCAACGGCAATGGCCAGCTCAACGGGACCGTGGCCTGCGATCGCCTCACGCTCAGCGGCGACGCCATGCTGAGGCAATAATCCAGGCCCTGAAAAGTTATTTGTTGTTAGAGTGAGTTATCGGGGGGTTGTTTGTCACAATTTGTCACAAAGGTCGGCCCAGACTTAGCCGTATCTATTCCGTCCGACGTAGGTCAGCGCGCTTGCGCGCGCTCTGGAAAGCGCTCGCAAGCGAGCTGGCCTACAGGGTCACCTTTCAGTATTCAAAAGCACGAAGAGATTCGTGGCCGACTGAATGGATACGGCTTAGGCGGGTGAACAATTTCGTCGCCACAGTTGGCGGAAGCACGGTGACGAACGCGCTGAATGCCTCCGTGCCAGTGGCTACGGCCTCTCTCCAAGGGGCTGCTGCCTTTGTGGACGGCGCAGTCAACGTCGTGCCCTTTGTTAATTTTACGCCGCTTCAATCCGCAGGGCTCTACGATCCGTCTCAAAATGGCTTGGCCATAAGCCAATCAGTAGGAGGGGTAACACGAGACGCGGCACTGTTCCGGTCCGGGGCCGCTGCTTGGCAGGCCGTGCCCGTTCTCGGAGGGGAAAACATGTTGCACTGCTCTTTTTCGGCGGTTGGTTGAGTGAATACGGACTAAGAAAAACAACCATGATTTTGCTCTACCTGGCAGGACTTCCATCACGGCATCGTCCCAGTGATGTGATTTGCTTTCGCCAAATGCAGCGCAATCGGGCACCGAGGCGAAGCGTCTCGCAAATTTCCGATCTACAATTTGAGCGCGCGGAGATAATTCAGCGAATCCGGGATACACTGCAGCGGCGTCGGCGTCTCATCCTCGATGTAGTAGTGACGGATTCCGAGTTTCTGCGCGGTCCGCAAAACATTCGGCCAATCGATCAAGCCGGTACCGACGGTCACGTTGTCGATCGGCGCCGCGCTGCCGGTCGAGAGCCCGCGAATGGCGCCTTTCCGCATGTCTTTCACGTGCAGGGCGACCCAGCGGTTCGGATACTTGTTCAGCAACGCCACCGGATCCTGGCCGGCGTGAAAGACCCAGAACACGTCCATTTCGAAGCTGACGAGTTCCGGTTTGGTTTCACGAACCAACACATCAAACACCACTTCCCCGTTGCCCGCGGCAGTGGGAGTGAATTCGAAACCATGGGGATGATAGCCGAAGCCGAGGCCGGCGGATTTGCAGGCAGCGCCGAACACATTGAAATCCACCGCGATTCGGCGGGCATCCTCTTCCGTGAACCGGCCGCGATGCGGCAGCGACGGGACGATGATCATTTTGATCCCAAGGGTCTTCGCGTCTGCAATCGCGCCGACGATATCCTTTTTCAAGGCGTCGTACCCCATGTGTCCGCTGGTCGCGCGCAAACCCCGGTTGCGCAGCTCCTGGGCCAGCTGCGGCACGGTGATGCCGGGGACGCCAAAGGTTTCCACTTCGGTGATGCCGTAGCTTTTCACCAAGTCGAGCGCCGCGGGCACGTTTTCCCGGAGTTGGGCGCGCACGCTCCAAAGCTGGAGCCCGACGTGCTGGTGAAAATCGACCGTGGGAGACAAGGCGATGTTGGTGCAGGCCGTAAGTCCGAAGGCGGCGGCCAGGAGGGAGAGGAAGGGGGCTTTCATAGGCCCGACAAGTTCGCGGCCACCCTACCCTTTTTGCAAGATGTGATAGTTCGCCATCGAGATGCCGCTGAGCATCGCGCCGACGATGCCGAGGAAGCCCTGGTCGGTGCCGCAGAGATAGAGGTTCCCCAGTGCGGTACGGCCCTGGCGATGTTTGACCGCCGACCCGTAAATGGCGCCGCCAAGGTGGCCGGTGAATTTCGTGATGGTCCGGGGCGTGAACATGTCGGTTTTCACGATTGCCGCGGCAAGCGTCGCATCTTCGACCGGCGGCAGGAAGCGCCGCGCGCTGCGCTGAACTTCGGCGAACCAGTGCTGCTTGGCGGCTTCATAGGTGTCTGCGGGCAGCTGCGCCCAGCGGTCGTAGTTAGCGAGACACGTGACCCGGAAAATCCCCTCCGGCAACGTGCGCCCGGCGCCGAAGTCGAAGTTGTTCGGAATGCAAATGACGCCGCTCCGCGGATCGACGGAAGCGTCCGGCCGGGCGTAATCGAAACGCGCGGAATCGTTGAAAAAAACAATCGTGTCGTTGCCCCACCCGAGTTCAGCCGGCTGCCGGTTGAGCACAGCGATAGTCTCGACGAAGGAGAGACGACCGACGGCTGACGCGGACAGTTTGGAGTTTGGGGTTTGGAGTTTGGGGTTTGGAGTTTGGGGTTCGGAGTTCGCGAGCAGGGCTTCTGTTTCCGGTGCTCCGATCGAAGAAATCACGTGGTCGGCGGTGATT
>JBKJRG010000360.1:0-7097 GCA_046594805.1 Opitutaceae bacterium
CCACCCCGGGCCCCCGCTGAGGCTTCCTTCAACTGCATCGGTCTGCTTTCTTTTCCCCATGTCGACCCAATTACTGACGACCCACTGGCATTGCCTGGATCGGGAGCGGGTGCGCGAGCTGCAAAACAAAAAGCTCCACCGCTTTCTCCGGGACTGTGTGCTGCCTTTCTCCGCGCATTATCAGCGCGTCTTTCGCGAACAGGGCCTTGGGGCGGCCGACATTCGCTCGATCGAGGACCTGCAAAAAATCCCGTTTACCTCGAAGGAGGACCTGCTCCCCACGCCCGAAAATCCCAAGCGGAGCCTGGGTTTCGCGCTCATCCCCGACCCGAAGGTTCTCTCGAAGCGTCCCGGCGTGGTCGTCCGCGCGCTGTTGACCGGACGTGCCCGGGTCAAGGACGAGCTCGATCGCGAATGGCGGCCGACCTTTATGACGGCCACGACCGGGCGTTCGACGGAGTCGGTTTCGTTCCTCTACTCGCAGCTGGATTTGCACAACCTCGCCGTGGGTGGCGGTCGCATCGCGGAAATCGCGCGCGTCACGCGGGACGAGCGGATGCTCAACATGTTTCCGTTCGCGCCCCACCTGGCGTTCTGGTGCATGCACTACGCGGGGATGAATCGGAACACGTTCTCGCTCGCGACCGGCGGCGGCAAATGCATGGGGACGGAGGGGAATCTGCGCGCCATCGCGAAGATGAAGCCGGCCGTGCTGGTGGCGATGCCGACGTTCATCTACCACGTCCTGCAGCAGGCCATCGACGAAAAGCTCCGGCTCGATGGCATCCGGCTGATCTGCCTCGGCGGGGAAAAAGTGCCCGATGGCACGCGCCGCAAGCTCTCCGCGATGTGCGAGCAGCTCGGCTCGCCCGGCGTGCAGGTGGTGGCAACCTACGGTTTCACGGAAGCGAAGCTCGCCTGGACAGAATGCCCCGTGCCCGCCGGCGATGCGCCGACCGGCTATCACCTCTATCCCGACATGGGCATCATCGAGGTGGTCAATCCGGAGAGCGGCCAGCCGGTGCCCGACGGAGAGCGGGGCGAGATCGTGTGGACGCCGCTCGATCAGCGCGGGACAGTGGTGCTCCGTTACCGCACCGGCGATTTCATCGAGAATGGTATTACCCATGGGCAGTGCCCCTGCTGCGGCCGAACACTGCCCCGCCTGATGGGCCGGATATCTCGCGTCTCCGACGTGCGGGCGATGCGCTTCCAGAAGGTGAAGGGAACCATCGTCGACTTCAATGAGCTGGAGCACGCGCTCGACGACGCCCGCGGCGTGGGCGCCTGGCAGATCGAGATGCGCAAGGCCCACGATGATCCGCTCGATCTCGACGAGATTGTCCTGCACGTCGCCAAGATGGATGGAGTTCAGGAAGCTACGCTGGAGCGTTCGCTGCGCGATTTTTTGCAGGCGGATTTCGAGCTGCGCCCGAATCGGGTGGTGTTCCACAGCGCCGATGAAATCAAAGTGCTGCACCAGGTCGGCATCGCGCTGAAGGAACAAAAAGTCGTCGACCACCGCCCCAAGGCGGTGGCGCCGGCGCCCGTCACTATTCAGCCGGCCCGCCACGTGGACACCGCTCCGCTTCAGCCGGCCCGCGCGGCTTTCAAGCAACCCCAGGAGACGCACGCGTGAAAGAACCACTCTACATCGTCGACGGTGTGCGCACGCCGTTCTGCAAAATGGGCACGACGCTTTCGCGCGCCGATGCCGTCGAGCTCGGCCGGACTGCCGCGGCCGCCGTCCTCGCGCGCACCGGCCTCGATCCGGCGGAAATCGACGAGGTTATTTTCGGCTGCGTCGGCCAGCCGATCGATGCGGCCAATGCGAGCCGCGTCATTGCGCTCCGCGCGGGTGTGCCCGCGTCCGTCCCGGCCGTGACCGTGCACCGTAATTGCGCCTCGGGTTTCGAGGCGCTCACGCAGGCCGCGGAAAAGATCAATTCGGGTCGCGGTGACATCTTCCTCGTCGGCGGCACGGAAAGCATGACCCGCTATCCGCTGCTCTATAACGAGAGCGCCACGAAGAAGTACGGCCAGCTGGCGAAGGCGAAGACGATGAGCCAGAAGGTCGGCCAGATGCTCCAGTTTCGGCCGAAGGATTTCGCGCCGAAAATTGCGCTGCAGCTCGGGCTTTCCGATCCGGTGGCCGGCGTGAACATGGGCCAGACCGCCGAGCTGCTCGCCCGCGACTGGCGGATCACCCGCGACGCCCAGGACCAATTTGCCCTGCAATCCCACCAGCGCGCCGCCGCCGCCAAAGCCCGGCTCGCCGAGGAAACCTGGCCGGTTTATCCCCGCGGCGGACGGGCGCCCGAGAGCGTCACCGAGGACAACGGCGTGCGCGCCAGCCAGACGATGGAGGCGCTCGCCAAACTCCGGCCGGTCTTCGAGAAACGCGGCGGGACTGTCACCGCCGGCAATGCCTCGCAGATCACCGACGGCGCGGTCGCGCTGATTGTGATGAGCGAGGCCGGCTTGAAGCGCACCGGCCTGAAGCCGCTCGGCCGGCTGATCGACTTCGCCTACGCGGGCTGCGAGCCGACGCGGATGGGGCTCGGCCCGGTTTTTGCGATCGCGCGGGCCGAGCAGCGCACCGGCCTCGGACTCAAGGATGCCGAGCTGATCGAAATCAACGAGGCGTTCGCTGCGCAGGTGATCGCCTGCCAGCGCGCCGCGCAGTCCGATGATTTCGGTCGCAAGCACCTGGGCCGCGCCGGCGCCCTCGGGGAAATCCGCGAGGATATCCTCAACGTCAACGGGGGCGGCATCGCCCTCGGCCACCCGGTCGGCGCCACCGGCGCACGGCTCGTGCTCACCGCGCTCAAGGAACTGCGCCGCCGCCGCGCGCGCCGCGCCCTGGTCAGCCTCTGCGTCGGCGGCGGACAAGGCGGCGCCCTATGGCTGGAGGCGGCGTGACCCGATCGCCCATGCACTTCCGCCGCATCCTGCCGTCCCGTTCCCTCCTGCATCCGGCCTGCCACTACGCAAACCCGCGCAGGTCACAGGTCCGTCCGGGCTCCGTCCGTCCTCCCCGCGGCACCCGCCAACTTCGCCCCCTCCGCTTGCAACCCCTGTGCCCTCCTTGCCAGCCATGAATATCACCCGCACTCTTTCCCCCGACGGCCTCTGCGTCCTCACGTTTGATCGCGCCGGCTCCTCCGCCAACGTCTTCGATCGCGCGACCCTCGACGAGCTCAACGCCCACCTGGCGGTCATCGAGGCGGATGCCGCCATCCGCGGTGTCATCGTCACCAGCGCGAAACCGAAGATTTTCATCGCGGGCGCCGACCTGAATGCGTTTTCCAAGAGCGCCGACGAGCACGCGCTGACCGAGATGGTCAACCTCGGGCATGGGATTTTCGGCCGTCTGGCCCAGTTGGCTGTTCCTTCGGTGGCGGCGATTCACGGCATGTGTCTTGGCGGCGGTTTCGAGCTGGCGCTCGCCTGCGACTGGCGGGTCGCCTCGACCGACAAGGCCACGAAACTCGGGCTGCCGGAAACGCAGCTCGGCATCATTCCCGCCTGGGGCGGTTCCACGAGGCTGCCCCGGTTGATCGGACTGCCGGCCGCGCTCGGTCTCATTCTCACGGGGAAGCAGCTGGTCGGCGCGCAGGCGCTGAAGGCCGGCGTCATCGATGATCTTGCCCACCCGGAGTACCTGCTCGAGGCTGCGCAAAAACTTCTCGCCCGCGGCAAACGGCGGGCCAAGCCGGTGGGTTGGATGAGCCGCCCGCCGCTGTCCGCCATCGTGGCGATGAAAGCGCGCAAAGGCGTGCTGGCGAAAACACGTGGCCTTTATCCGGCGCCCCTCAAGGCCATCGAGGTCTGCACCCGCGCCGTCACCGGTAAACTGGAGGATGGTTTCGCCGCGGAGCGCGCTGCCTTCCTCGAACTCGTGCGCACGCCGGAATGCCGCAGCCTGATGTCGGTTTTCTTCCTGCAGGAACGCGCCAAGAAACTGACGGCGCCGGGCGCGGAAAATTGCGCGCGGCCGGTCAAGCGGGTCGCCGTGATTGGCGCCGGCACGATGGGCGCGGGTATCGCGCAATGGTGCAGCGCGCGCGGTTACCCGGTCCGGCTGAAAGACGTCAACCCGGAGTCGCTCGCGCGCGGCATGCATGCGATCGAAAAAGTGTACGCCGACGCCGTGAAGCGCCGCGTGTTCACCCTGCCCGAGGCGACCGCTGGACTCGACCGCGTCACGCCCATCCACACCGATGTGCCGCTCACCGACGTCGACCTGGTGATCGAGGCCGCGGTGGAGAAGCTCGACCTCAAGCAGCTCGTATTTCGCGACCTCGAGGTGCGCGTGGGACCCAACGCGGTCCTGGCGACCAATACCTCCGCGCTTTCGATCGACCAGATTGCCTCGGTCCTCGCCCGGCCCGAGCGCGTGGTCGGAATGCATTTCTTCAATCCGGTGCACCGGATGCAGCTGGTGGAAATCGTCCGCGGCGCCCGCACGTCGTCGCAGGCGCTCGATACCGCGCTGCAATTCGTCAAGGCGCTCGGCAAGCTGCCCGTCATCGCCAAGGACAGCCCGGGCTTCCTGGTGAACCGGATTCTGCTCCCTTACATGGTCGAGGCGGTCTGGCTTTTCAGCGAAGGCGTTCCCGCCGAGCAAATCGACCGGGTCATGCTGAATTTCGGCATGCCGATGGGCCCGATGCGGCTCTGCGACGAGGTCGGTCTCGACGTCGCCCAGCATGTGGCGAAGGACCTGGAACGCCGGCTGCCCGCGCCCGTGCCGATCAATGACACCTTGGAAAAAATGGTGGCGCAGGGCATGCTGGGAAAAAAGAACGGCCAGGGCTTCTACCTGCACGGGGGCAAGGGCGAGCGCTCCGAGCCGAATCCCGAAACCCGGCCCTTCCAGCCCGAGAGCCCCCGCGTTTCCGATGCCGCGACCCAAACCGACCGGATGGTCCTGATCATGGTCAACGAAGCGGCGCGAGTCCTGGCCGAGGGCGTGGTCGACACCCCCGAGGACGTGGATTTCGGCATGATCATGGGCACCGGCTGGGCGCCCTTCCGCGGCGGCCCGTGCCGTTATGCCGACACCCGCGGCATCGCGGAGATCGTGCAGCGACTCGAGGTGCTGGCCCGCGATGTGGCGCCGCATTTCCTCCCCTGCCAGCGTTTGCGCGAGATGGCGCGCGACGGTGCGCTCTTCTATTCGAAAACCAGCGCCACCGCGAAGGCCAAGGCCGCGCCCGCGCCGTCTGCCCCGCTGGCCGCCGAGCCCGCCGCCGTGGTGCGTGCCGCCCTGACGAATCGGCCGCTGGCCGCCGCTGCGCGTGAAGCCGCCGGAGCAAAATAATTCCACCTCCAACCCGTCTCCACCAACCGCCCCCATGAAATCATCCGACCTCCTCGAACCGCCCACCGCCCCGAAGTCCGCCGCGCCCGTGCCGCCGGCCGAGCGCGAGAACGAGTCGGTGATCGACACGTCGAAGATGAATCGTGAGCAGCGCGAAGCACTGGAGCTCACCGAGGCCGCGCGGAACGTGACGAACTACCGCAGCTTCGCCGGCGATCTGTTCATGGGCCGGTTCAACCTCGATCATGTTTACCCGTTCCCGATGCAGCCGTCGGTCGATATCGAGGCGGGCCGGCCGTTTCTCAAGGAGCTGGCCGCCATCCTGAAAAACGAGGTCGACGCGGATCAGATCGATGCCGACGGCGAGATCCCCGACGCGGTGATCGATCGCCTGGCGAAACTCGGTGCGTTCGGGATCAAGGTGCCGAAGGAATACGGCGGGCTTGGGCTCTCCCAGATGAACTATGGCCGCGCCGCCATGCTGCTCGGCAGCGTCGACGCGAACCTGACCGCGCTCCTCTCCGCCCATCAATCGATCGGCGTGCCGCAACCGGTGAAGCTTTTTGGCACCGAGGCGCAGAAAAAGAAATATCTCCCGCGCGTCGCCCGGGGCGAGATCTCGGCGTTTGCCTTGACCGAGAATAGCGTGGGATCCGATCCGGCCAAAATGACCACCCGCGCCGAGCCGAGCGCCGACGGCAAGCACTACGTCATCAACGGCGAAAAGCTCTGGTGCACGAATGGCGTGAAGGCCGGCGTCATCGTCGTGATGGCGCGCACCCCGGGCAAGATCGTCAAGGGCGTGGAGCGAAACCAGATCACGGCGTTCATCGTCGAGATGGACAACCCGGGCGTGGAGGTCGTCACCCGCTGCCATTTCATGGGCCTGCGCGCGCTGTACAATGGCGTCATCCGGTTCACCAACGTCAAAGTACCGGCCGACGCCATCGTCGGTGGCGAGGGCCGCGGCCTGAAGGTTGCGCTCACCACCCTGAACACCGGCCGGCTGACGATTCCCGCCGCCTGTGTCGGGCTGATGAAACGCTGCCTCGGTTATGCCCGCGAATGGTCGGCCGGCCGCGTCCAATGGGGCGCGGCGATCGGCAAGCACGCGGCGATCGCCGACAAGATCGCGCGGATCGCGGCGAACACGTTCGCCTGCGAGGCGATGACCTTCCTGACTTCCGCCCTCGTCGATCGCGACAAGGCCGATATCCGGATCGAGGCGGCGATGTGCAAGCTCTGGGGCACGGAGGCCGCCTGGCGCGCGGTCGACGAGACGATGCAGATTCGCGGCGGTCGTGGCTACGAGACCGCGCAGTCGCTGAAAAGCCGCGGCGAGGAACCCGTGCCGCTGGAACGCATGATGCGCGACACGCGCATCAACCTGATCTTCGAGGGCTCGTCCGAGATCATGCGGCTCTTCCTGGCGCGCGAGGCGCTCGACCCGCACCTGAAAGTTGCCGGTGGCGCGCTCGATTCGCGCCAACCGATGGGCAAGCGCGCCGGGGCCGCGGCCAAGGCGGCGATGTTTTATGCGACCTGGTATCCCGGCCTCCTGCTGCCCGGCGGTGGCGCGCCGTCGGACTTCACTCCTGCGTTCAAGCCGGCGCTGGGCTACGTGGCGAAAAGCTGTCGCCGGCTCGGGCGTACGCTCTTCCACGCCATGGCGAAGAAGGGTCCGAAGCTGGAGCGCGATCAACTGACGCTCGGCCGGCTGGTCGACATCGGCACGGAGCTCTTCGCGATTGCCGCGACCGCGCTGTATGCC